>DATEYH010000121.1:0-15998 GCA_035256305.1 Candidatus Nanoarchaeia archaeon | reverse complement strand
TAGCTTCTTGGGATGAACCCTTCTGATAATCTCTTTAAGGTCGTTCTTGTCAGCATGGCCTGAGAAGTCATATTTTTCTATTTCTCCCTTCACATAAGTCCTCCAGCCTTCAAGATAGACATAGCCTTCCTCCATCAGGTGTCGACCGTTAGTACGCTTGCACTGGTAGCCTGTCATTAGGACAGCGTTTTTTGGCTCATGCCACATCTCTTTGAGGTAGGCGAGCACAGGCCCTCCTTGGAGCATTCCGCTTGAGGTCACAAATATTCCTTGCTTGCTCATTGCCTCCTGCCTGTGGCCTTCGCTGCTCACATGTATTACCCTGTGGTTGAACATCTCGTCAAGCACGCCAAGGTTGTTAACATAAGGGTCGCTAATGGTCAGTATCCTGTGAGTTATTTTCTTGCACATCCCGTCAAGGTAGATTGGTGCCTTGAATTTTCTCTCTGCAAGCATTATCATGATGTCCTGCGCTCTTCCAAGGCTGAAGACTGGCAAAAGCACTGAGCCGCCCCTGTTGATCACTTCCTCTATCTTGTCAAGGAATCTTTTTTTCAGCTCAGCCCTGTCAGGGAGCTCCCTTGCTCCGTAAGTGCTTTCTATTATCATCGCATCAATGTCATGATAGTCAGTGAAGGCTCCTTTCATAAGCTCTGTGGTTCTTAATTTGGTGTCTCCTGTGTAGAGGATTTTTTTTCCTTCTGCCTCTATCAGTATCATCGCGCTTCCAGGCACATGGCCAGCGTTCCTGAAGGTGAAGTTGATTTTCCTGTGCTTGTATTCCCGGTCGTATTTTATAAAGCGCACATCCTTTTCTATCTTGTGCAGGTCTGTATTGTTGTAAGCAGGGTGAAGGTTCCTGATCCTTGCTATCTTGTGAGAATCCTTCAGCAGGACCTTGGTCAATGCATAGGTGAGGCGCGTGCAGTAAATAGGGCAGATGATGTTGTAATGCTCAAACAACGGAAGGGCTCCTGTGTGGTCTAGGTGGGCGTGGCTTATGAGCAAGCCGTCAATGTCAGGAAGATTAATGAGTTTCTCCGGATAAGCAAAGCCTGCTTCCTTGAACTTTATGCCTGCGTCAAGAACATATCGGTCTCCTTGGGTCTGCAGCTCTATGCAGCTTCTTCCCACCTCTTTTGCAGCTCCGTGAAATACGAGCTTCATAAGAATTTTCTTAATCAGATAGTATTTAAAGCTTTTTATTGTGTTTTGTTTGAAGAAAAAATTAGAAATGTGAATCCCCGCCCCCGGAGGGATAGGTTTGCTACAAGCCCGGATAAATCTAAAATTATGCCTATAGAAAACATAGTATTATTGAAAATATAAAATAAAAAAATATTCTCTTACTCAGTCGCAAGTATCTGCGTAGCCAGGCACACGAGCAGCCAAGCATCGGTTAAGGCAGACAGTAGGGTCACATGCAACATTGGTTTCAACGCTTGAGCACGCTTGGTTACAGCCCATAAAGCTGTCTACTGTGCAAGGAATTGCTGAAACTCCTCCGGATGTGCTGCCACTAAAGCAAGTGTGCAGTTTAGCTTCACAGCTCTTGGTCGCGCCATCTGGGCCAGTCTGATTTGAATTGTCCATCCAGCCGCGGTTTTCACCATTTGACCAGCAATTAGTCGCTATACTAGCAGGCAACAAGCCAATAAAAACAAATAATATGCCTATGCTGGCTAAAAAACTCTTTCCAAACCTATTCATCCAAACCACCCCCAATTGATGAGAAGGATTCCTTTATGATATATATATATCGATTTTTATTTAAAAATCGATCTTTTTAGAAACAAGCAAATTTATAATTTGCTGTTCCTAAAAAACCCTGTTTTTTAGAAAACTATTTAAACCTTTGATATTTGCAGATTATTAGGCGAGCGAGAGATATCAAATCGCCTTATCATTCTCGGTTATATAAATCGAAAAATATATAAATAGAAATAATGCTCAGAATAGTTATAAACGAATAAATAAATATTTATAATCTCAAATTCCAATAAAAAATAGTTGAGGGGTGGCGAATTGGCTATCAAGCAGAAAAAGATTTTCAATGTATTCTTTCGCGAGAAACCAGCGATGATGCTAGTCCACCTCCTGAACAGCAACAATAGCATCTATGCATCTAACCTTGCCAAGCTGGTTGACTGCACCTACAGCCACGTCGTCAAGATACTCCAGGAGATGCAGAAAGCAGGTTTGGTTACTTTTGAGAAGCAAGGAAGATTAAAAGTTCTCACCCTAACAAAGAAAGGACAGGAAGTGGCTGGCTACATCAGCAAAGTGCAGAATCTCTTATAAGAAATAAATTAAGAATTATTCTGAAGAATCATTCCCTTTCTATCTTCAGCTTCTTAATGCTCACCTTGTCAGGCTCCATGTCAATCTCAAAGTTATCATCAGGCTCAAACCCAGTGCTCCTGGTGATAAGCTCTGGCAAGAGGATCATGTTGCCCCTGAAGTCAAGCGTTGTAATAATCTTCCTTTTCTCACCCCAAGACTTTTTCTCATCAATGCCCTTGATTATCTTTGCAGCCTCAAGCTCTTTCTTCTTTCCCCTAAGCTCGATTGTTCTCTCATACAAGTAGTTGGCTATTATGTCAGCAACATCAATCTTGGTTGTGGCAGAGATGAGCTGCAAGCCAGGACTGATATTTGCTTCAATGACCAATGGTCCTCTTGCGCTCTGAAGAATGTCAACTGCGCATATCTCTGAGCGTATTGCCTTTGCAACATCCACAGCAAGCTTCTTGGTCATGGTGTCAAGCTCAACAGGCTCGCCTGTTCCTCCTGCATGAAAGTTAGCCCTTGCCTCCATTGAGCTGGCTTTCCTCTTCATGCTGGCAGCAACCCTGTTGCCAATAACAATAGCCCTTATGTCTGTCCCTCCTGTCTCAACATACTCCTGGATTATGAAAGGCTGGCGCAGAGTTGCCAAGGCATCGAGTAGGGAGGAGGCGCTGGCATAAGAATCAGCATACATAACTCCCTTGCCTCCTGTTCCATGAGGGAACTTCATCATTATAGGATAATTTATGCCCTTAAGAATATTCTTGGCAGCCTGGATGGTTGAGCTAACATAAGTCTTGGGCATGGGAATGTTGTGCTTCTGAAGCTCAAGGTGAGTGAGCAGCTTGTCATGTGCTATTGTAAATGCGTCAGCAGATATTGGCATGTAGCACTTCTTCTCAAGCAATGAAGTAAGGGTTTGGAGGAGCTGGGCATACCTGAATGAGCCCTTAACATATACGCAGTCATAGTCTTCAATTGGTTTTCCATCAAAGATAATCTCAGCAGATCTTCCAGAGATGTTAACCTCAATCTTCCTTATGTCAAGCTCATCAACCTGGGAGAAATATTTCTTCATTGACTCTCCAGTTAGCTCTGAGCTCTCGCTTCCAAGGCTGATGATGGCTGCTTTTAGGTTCATGTTTTCTGCTTCACCAAAGGTTTATCAACTCTCATGGTAGGGTCAACAAGAAAACCCATCTTAAGGATGTTCTGCCCGATAAGCACAGGGTAGCGCAGATGGTTCCTGTCTGCTAGCGTGAACTTGGCATTGATGCTCCTGTCTCGAATCTTCACTGAAGCCTTCACCACTGGCCTTAGCTTTGCTCCATGAGCGCTCCTTATGATCCGGGAATCAATCACAGGGCCGAGCTTGAGCTCAGAAGCAAGGGTTAGGTCAATACTGCTCTTAGTAGCGCCAGTATCAATCCTTGCAATAAGCTCCTTCTTGCCAGATTCTCCGTTGATGACTATTTTCTCTGTTAAGCCGACTATGGTTTTCTTTGCAATGCCTTGTGCGCAGTCTTCTGCTGAATCCGCGCTTTCTTCAGTGCTCATTTTGCTTCTGGCCTCATGGTAGGGAATAATATGACTTCTCTGATTGAAGGATTATTAGTTAAGAGCATTACCAGTCTGTCAATGCCAATGCCTATGCCGCTGGTCGGAGGCATGCCGTACTCCATGGCTTTGATAAAATCATCGTCAGTTCGTTGAGCTGTCTCATCTCCAGTGCTAAGCCTCTTCTCCTGCTGCTCCCAGTTCTTTCTCAATCCATCAGGGTCATTGAGCTCAGAATACATGTTGCCGACTTCCATGCCTGCAATCACCAGCTCAAACCTTTCTGTGAAGTCAGGATTCTCCTTGACAGGCTTTGCCAGCGGGCTCACATCCTTTGGATAATCAAGTATGAAGGTTGGCTGGACAACCTTGGGCTCAACCAGCTCAGAGCATAGCTCAGCAAGTATGAAGCCAAAGCTCATATCCTCTGTGGTCTCTACTCTGAACTTCCTTGCAACTTCCCTTGCTTTTTCTATGTCATTGAGCTGGGAGAAATCAACACCTGTTGCTTCCTTAACAGCATCCATCATCTTTATGCGCTTGAAAGGAGCTTTCATGCTAATCTTTTTCCCGTCGAACTCAAACTCAGTCGTGCCTAATGCTTTCCTGGCAACAAACTCGAGCATCTGCTCTGTGCGCTTCATGCTGTCATTATAATCATCATAGGCAGCCATGGTCTCCATCTGGGAGAATTCAGGATTATGCTTGGTATCGATGCCCTCGTTGCGGAAGTCCTTGCAGAACTCGAAAACCTTCTCAAAGCCGCCCACAATCAATCTTTTTAGGTAAAGCTCGTCTGAGATTCTCATGTACAAGGGCATATTAAGGGCATGGTGCTGAGTCACAAAAGGTTTTGCACTTGCGCCGCCATAAACCGGCTGGAGCGTAGGGGTCTCAACCTCAACAAATCCTTGGCCCATCAGGAACTCGCGAATAGCCTGAACAATTTTTGCACGCATGATGAATATCCTCTTGGCATCAGGATTAACAATAAGGTCAACATACCTCTGCCTGTACCTGAGCTCTGTGTCCTTCAATCCATGGAACTTCTCAGGCAAGGGTCTGACTGATTTTGTGAGGAGCTCGAATGTCTTCACATTAACGGTGATCTCCCCAATCCTGGTCCTGAAAACACTGCCCTCTACGCCAATGATATCTCCCACGTCAAGGCTTCTGAAAAGCTCATAAGCCTCCTTGCCAATGTCGTCCTGCCTGAAATAAAGCTGAACCTGACCAGAATCATCCTGGAGATTAGCAAAAGCAGCCTTTCCCATGAGCCGGATGGTCATAAGCCTGCCAGCAACCTTAACGGCATTGCGCATAGAATCTTTTTCCTCAGGCTTCAGCTGCTCATAAACCTGCTTGATCTCGGCAGCCATCGCATTCTTCTCAAACCTGTAAGCATAAGGATTAATGCCCTGCTTCCTCAGCTCCTCCACCTTCTCCTTTCTCTCATTAATAATCCTGGTTTCTGTGTCCATAAGAGTATACGAGAGCGAAGATTGTTTTTAAAGTTTGCTGTTTAAAACAAGATTTTAAAAACCAATCAGCATTACTCTTTGCTCATGGAAAGGATTATGGAAGCAGGAGCGTACAGGAGCTGGGTAGACCTAGAAAGAAAAATTCTTGAAGAGCCAATCATAAATGTCCGCTTCATACCAAGTTCTGCTCCAGAACAATCCATGGAGCTTGTCGAATACGTGCCTGAAAAAATAATAAAGCGCAAAATAGTCGAACTATATGCAAAACCTATGAACCTTACAATTAAGACTATAGATGAACTCACACAAAGTGATAATGCCCTTACAAGAGCAATAGAAGCTGAATACGAGATATTTGACTCCTATTTCAAACAAAGAAGCGTGCAATGCGGGCTTCGCTCACAAAACGTCATTTACACACAAAACAGGAATTATCTGCTAAGAACAAAAGAAGAAGCCGCCCTCTCCAGCCTGGACTTAGAGCTAGAAACACGTTGCCAAGAGAACGAGTTTCACAGCATGTACATAAAAGCCCTGATATCCGGCAACCTGGCAGAACCCCACAGTAAGCTGGCAAGAACAATTGCACGCTATTGGCAGAAAAACAATCTGGTAATGCTTAATAATGTGATCCTGGAAAGTGAGCAAAATGTTCAATACTCTAATGGGAGCATAAAAGCCGAAGCAGTTGAAGACTACCTGAAACATTTTAAAAATGAACTGCTCTATAAACAAATACTGCGGACAGTACCTGACCAGCTTAGGCAGTTCTTACTTAAATCAGAAATAAAGGAAAACCTCCTGCTCTCATTAAAAAAAGAGCTTCCAGTCACAATAATAGACGAAGAACAATCCTAAACCAGCTTCAGGCTTCCAATAACAGAGTCAATCTTCTCAGAAGCATCAGGCCCAAGGCCTGCGCAGGTAACAGTGCCTGGCTCAACAACTGTGTGGCCTGCGTCAGTGATTATGCTCGTGGATATTCCTAAATCTTTTGCTTTATCCACATAAAGCCTGAGCTCTTTCTCATCAGCAACCTTCACAACTATCTTTCCCATGCCTTCTGCTCTCCAAGCCTTGACAAGCTTTTTGTCTGCTCTGAAAACACACTCAACACTAGCATGAGCTGCTTGTGCTGCCATTTTTCCCTTTGGCAGCTTCAAATCTTGTCTGACTAGTATAGCTTGCTTCATTATCATTTTTATAGCCTCCAAGATTTGAGGCACCAAAAATTTCCAATTTTTGATTGCTTTAAGTCCTGGCGCACAAGTATTGCTTGCTTGTAGTTCATACAAAAAGTTTTAGCTTAGTAATATTTAAATATAGTGGAAAAAGACACTAACTTATGGGCTTTAAGAGCGAGGAGGATATTGAGGTCTGGTTTGCTCTGGAAAAGGAGAGGCTGGAGCAGGAGTTCTTGCAAAGCATTAACAAGGACAAGGAGAAGATTCCTAAATACAAGGAGAAATACAATGCTGAAATGAAAAGGCTCCTTGCAAAGTACGAAGCAGAGAGCCTTAAGATGCTGGAAAGAAGAAAATCAGGAAAACAAGAATAAGAATTCAAGATAAGAAGCCAAACTTTTCTTATGGGCTTTCAGTTCTCTTCTCAACCTCTATCTGGTAGCCCTTAATGATAAGCTTGTGATCCTCTCTTGTCAGGTAGAGCTCTTCCAAGTCATTGATTACAATGTGAGGGCCTTCCATGTAATAAGAGACATTAAGGCGCCTAATCCTGACCTTCTCTACGTTGCTAAACCTAATCACGTGCGTTGGGAAGATGTTATGCTCCTTGTGGGGATTATTCACTGTGAACAATCTCAGGACAACAGTCCTGAAATGGTCAGAATCCTTGCCGTGCTCCTGCCTCTCGACAAGAACGCTCTTGGCAGCTAGCTTGATAACGCTCTCCTTAGGGTCGTTAATCTCAATAATCTTTGGTGCGTGTTTCTTAGAGCAGCAAGCCTCTTTTTTTCCGCTGATATCTTCTTTTTTCATAGGCTACTCTGAGAAAATATAGGTATTATTTAAATATAATGAAAAGCTGCGGTTCAAAAATCCTACAGATTTTTGTTACCACATTTGCTTCGCAAATGCGGGCGAAGGGGTTCCCACCAAGCCTTGCAAGCAAGCCTTGAGGGAAATGTGCTACGCTCGCACACACGTGCTCGGTAGCACGTATGGAGTAGGACTTTACGAAGTAAATGTCCTACACTAATCCTTTTGCCAGCTCTCAAAATTGAAAATTTTGGAGCCACAAAAACTTTGTTTTTGACGGCTTTTGATATGAAAAGCTGCGGGCGAAGGGGTTCGAACCCTCGTAGGCACTAAGCCACAGGATGGCTTATCAGTTTATTGAACTTAAGTCCTGCCCGTTTTCCACTCCGGCACGCCCGCATAACTTGTTTTGCTGGTGTGGCGGCCCAAAAATTGCGTCTTGAATTTTTGTTTTCGGCAACTGTAAAGTTGACGATTCAAAAATCGCTACGCGATTTTTGTTTGCCGGCACGCCCGCGTTTTAGGACAGATTAAAAGAAGAAGTTCTTGTTTATAAGTGTTTTTCTTTGGCCAGCATAAACAGATTAAGCAAAGCATATCTCTTTAATGCTTCTGGATAAACTCTAAGAGAACGTTAAGGTTTTCCTTGTTCATCTTATAATCGCCGTAGCTCAGGCTGTCCATGTCCAGCAACAGGTAAGAGGTTAAGATGAGCACAAGGATGAGGATGAGTCCGATCATAAGCACGAAAGGATTGTACATGGTTACTGCAAGGATTATCATTGACAATATTACTGGGAAGGCCAAGAAGAGCAGCTTGAGCTCTCCCTTAAGGTACCTGTGGCCGAACACCTCTATCTCCTCCCTGTCAGAGCTTATGAGTATGATGCAGTGCAGAATCCTGGTATGAATATTAGTATCCGTCTTTTTCCTAATCCTGAAACTTTTGAAGGCTTGGAAGAGCTCGTTCACCACTTCCTGGCTCTGGCCGTACTTGTCAGGCTTCAGGCTCTTTATTGACTCTATAAACTTTATCAGCACAGCCTTTACCTTTAGCCTTAACTTATTATCGTTTGCAAGCAGCACAAGGTTGTATAATGACTGTATGTTAGAGCTTAGCGTTCCTATGTTCGCGCTGAACTTCATGTACTTGTCCTCAACGAACTTGAACATGGAGCTAAGGAAGAAGCCGTAGATAAAGGTGATGATAGAACCCATGATCCCAACCTCCAATGAGGCTTCCTGGTTCATCACGCTTATGCCTATCAGGGAGAGTATAAGGACGAATATTATGAAGCTAATCTTCTTCAAGCCAACTATTTTGTTGTGCATGGATTAGTAACTGGTAGCGGTTGTTTAAATAATTTTTCAAAAGCTGTTTATATTGAAAAGTTCACCGTCGTTGCCATTCAGCTTTTTGTCGCTTCGCTTAAAAACCTGGGAAAAACCAGGCGACATGCGCTCGTTACACTCGCTTAGTCCCCTACGTGCTACCGAGCACTCATGTGCGAGTGTAGCACACTTTTGTAAACTTTTCGTAAAAGTTTGGCAGATCAGGTAAGCCGAGTAGGGGAACTTTTCAATAACACCCAAAAACTTTAAAAAGCAATGAGCACAGGTAATGCTTTAGAGGTGGGTGCAATGGTTAATGATGTAGCTGAGGGCATTGATGCTAAGCTGTTGAAGCTTGACAGGCTTGTTGCCTGGACCCTGTTCCTGGTCATACTGGCTTATATCTCTACAGGCTTCAGCATGGTCGGCAAGTATGGCTTCAATAAGTTAATACCCATCATTACAGCCACGCAAATCCATAACAACCTCTGCATCCCGATGATTATACTCTTCCTCCTGCATGTCGGAGTGCACTTTTACTTTTCATTAAAAAGATGGAAAGTTATAAAAACAAATAATGAATAATAAATAAAAATAAAATGAAAAAACTTTTGCAAAAGCAAAGCGTCCAGGGCATTCTCTCCTTAGTCTTATTCATAGTGATAATTCTTATCATCATATTGTTCTTTGAGTGGCTTAACATTCCCGACCCAGCATCCCAGAGGCTTATGCTCTACGCCTTGCTCATAGTTCTTTGCGTGCCTTTGTGGATTGAGAGCTGTTTCGATAACAGGCTTAGAAAGGAGCATGCCAAGCTAGTCAGGGACTTGGACAAGATAATCAGTGATTTTGAGGAACTTAAGAAAGAAACTGTTAAGGATGAAGCCAGGAAGGAGTCTAAGAGAAAAACCCAGAGGCTGGCGGGTAGAAAAACTAAGCCCAAACCTAAACGTCTTCACAGCAGAAGGCGCAAAAAATGAGTGAAAAGTGGTAGACTTTTTAGAGGGCAAAAGAACAATAAACCGCCTAATAGCAAGGTTTAAATAACCTGCTTTATTCCTCAACGCCACAGTGGTGGAGTCGGTGATCTTAAAAGAAGTATTTCTAGGCAAGCTAGAGATTACTGAGAAGGAGCGCAGGGAGGTAATCCGGCAGAACATTAGTGACTGCCAGCGCCAGCTCAGGCTATCAGATGAAAGGATGAAAGACTTTCTTGAATTCTTGGAAGCTGATGAGTAATCAGATAAATAAATAGATAGGTAAACCTAAATCTGAAATAAGAGAGTTTGTGATTTATATTTTCTTTAAATAATATATCTTACTTCTTGCAGCAAGTATTCATCAGGATGGTTGTTATGGCAAAAGCCACAAAGCCAAAGCCCAAGCCGAGGAATAATCCTCCCGGGATGTTCTCTACTAAGAAGCCCCAGCCCATGCCGATGAAGATTCCTGCCGGTATGAACAATGCGCCACTGTTCTTTCGGTCATCCTTTTTCTCAGAAAAACTTTGTTTTTCTGGGACAGCAAGCTTTTGCTTGCTTGTCTCATCTCTAGCCATTTTTTACACCTCCCTGAAAATGTATGAAGCCTCTGGCGACAACAAAGCCTGCGGGCTTTGAGCCTCCAGAGCCTTTACTTCGTAAAGCCTCTGGCGAGAATTGAACTCGCGACCACTTCCTTTTTGTGTGCTCAGAAATCCAGAGGATTTCTGTTGTGCTCGGCTTTTCAGCCTTCGCCTACCAAGGAAGTACTCTACCACTGAGCCACAGAGGCATCTGCAGTTGATTATTAATGATGGTTTTAAATAGTTTTTTAAAATTAGGCATCTCCCTGGCTGATATGCAGGAGCAATGCGCTAGTATTTTGAGGAAGCTGAGCGGGAAGAAGCATGTTCTTTTCGTCAAGAGAGGGAACTCTGCAATCAAGCTGGCTCTTAAGCTTGCCAAGAGCCTGGGCCATGACAAGGTGCTTGTCCAGGACCAGGGCGGGTGGCTTACTTACAAGCAGTTCTGCGAGAAAGAGAAGATGCGGGTTATTGAGCTTAAAACTGATTATGGCTTGGTTAATCCTGAGGATTTGAGGAAGTATCCTAGCTTTGTGCTGCTGATTAGCTCCATGGCTGGCTATGCTGCTCTTCAGGACATGAAATCAGTTGCTAAGATTTGCAAGGAGCAGGGAATATTCATTATTAACGATGCCAGCGGGAGCATAGGCACAGCAGAGGCAAAGGCAGGTGATATCATCCTGGCTAGCTTTGCAATTGACAAGCCTGTCAATATTGACAGACACGGAGGCTTTATTGCGACAGATAATCCTAAGCATTTTGAATTCTTGAAAGATAATAATCAGGAATACGATATTGACTTTACTGGCCTTTTAGGACGATTGCAAGGCTTGAGTAAAAGGCTTTCTGAATATAAGAGCATCAGGGACAAACTCATTCATGAGCTTGAAGCGAGTGAGTTTGCAAACAAGATTATTCACAAGGACAAATCCGGGATTAATGTTATTGTTAGGTTTGATAATGAGGCTGAAAAAGAAAAATTAATAAACCTGGGATTGAAAGAGGGTTTGGAGCACACCTTGTGCCCTAGGGAGATCAGGGTTTTGGTTGATGCTGTTAGCTTCGAGATCAAAAGACGCTAGTGTCTTTTGGCTCAAAAAACATAAAAATATTTTTTGATGTTAAGCGAATAAAATAATTTTAAGGTGATGATTATGGCTTTGAAGATGCCTGATAGCATGGATGAGTGCATTTATTTCACAAGAAGAGTATGGTCGCCTAACGGCAAGGCTATTGCCTGGGTTTACAGGAAGAGCTGCCCTAAGTGCGGCAAGGCAAAGATGGGAAAGCCATTGGACCCTAAGACGAAAAAGCCTAAGATCAGGGCTGATACTTATGAGTGTCCGAGCTGCGGCTATTCTGAGCCTAAGCAGGAGTATGAGGAGAGCTTGAACGTAGAAATATTCTACACCTGCCCTTACTGCGGCTTGAGCAGCGAGGCAACTACTCAGTACAAGAGGAAGAGCTTTGATGGAGTGCCTGCCTATGTGTTCGAGTGCACAGGCTGCCACAAGAAGATAGGCATCACCAAGAAGATGAAGGCTAAAAAAGGAGAGGCGAGTGAAGAGGAAGATTAGGGGGATTATGTGTTGAGGCTTCCAGCAAAAAGGATTGAGGACGTTCCTGATAAGAAGCTTGAAGAGATACTGTTTTCTACGCCGATTGAGGAGGATGATATTAAGAGGTATGGGCTGGCTTTTCGCCCTGGGTTTTTTCGCAACTACTTAGATGAAAACGGCGACAAGGATGGTTACAAGGTTTACAAGGACAAGCGTGGTAGGCTTTATTTTTTTGAGAAGAAGAAACAACTCAATGAGCAGGCTGTTGAGAACTTCCAGGAAGAATATGATGATACTGAAGCAGCATTAACATCAACAGCACCAAAGCCTGACAAAAAGCCTATTGAAGAGAAGATGAAAGACTTTTATTTCCTCAGATTCATGGTATGTCCAAAGTTTTCGTATTCATAAGAATTCCTTGCAAAACATTTAAATACCGCCCTATTTTATTCTTGCTGCTATGAAGAAGATACTCATAACCAGCGCGCTGCCTTATGTGAATAATGTGCCTCACCTGGGCAATATTATTGGCTGCGTGCTCTCTGCGGACGTGTTTGCAAGGTACTCTCGGAGTAGAGAATGGACTACCCGTTATGTCTGCGGAGCTGATGAGCACGGAACAACCACTGAGGCAAAGGCTTTGGAAGAAGGCTTGACTCCTCAGCAGGTTTGCGACAAGTATTACAAGATTCACAAGGAAATTTATGACTGGTTCGGAATTAGCTTTGATATTTTCGGCAGGACTCACACAGACACCCATGCAAAGATAACCCGGGAAATATTCCTGAAGCTGCACCAGAACAGTTTTATTGTCGAGGACTTCCTTGAAGAGCTTTATTGCGATAATTGCAAGAAAAGCCTTGCAGACAGGTTTGTCGAGGGCGAATGCCCTAATTGCGGCTTTCCAGGGGCAAGGGGGGACCAGTGCGACAAGTGCAGCAACCTGTTGAACGCTGTTGATCTCAAGAACCCAAAGTGCAAGGTTTGCGGAGGCATGCCTAGCAAGAAGAACACTAAGCACTTATTCCTGGATTTGGAGAAATTGCAGCCAGAGCTTGAGGAATGGATTGGTGCGCGAAAAAAGGAAGGGTTCTGGAGCGAGAACACAATCACCTACACTGATGCCTGGCTCAAGGAAGGGTTGAAGAAGAGGTGCATCTCCAGGCAATTGAAATGGGGGATTCCAATCCCGCTCAAGGGATATGAGGACATGGTGTTTTATGTCTGGTTCGATGCTCCTATAGGCTATATCAGCATAACTGCCAACAAGTTCAATGATTGGAAGGATTGGTGGAAGAACCCTGAGAATGTTAACCTTTACCAGTTCATGGGCAAGGACAACGTGCCTTTCCACACAATAGTATTCCCAGCGACACTAATCGGGACAAGGGACAAGCACACCTTGCTCTATCACATCAACACAACCGAGTACCTTAATTATGAAGACGGCAAGTTCAGCAAGAGCAGGAATATCGGGGTTTTTGGAGACGATGCAATCAAGCTCGGAATACCAGCAGATGTTTATAGGTATTACCTGCTGATTAATCGCCCTGAAAAAGCAGACACTGTCTTCAGCTGGGATGATTTTCAGGATAAATTAAATCATGAGCTCATAGGCACGTTTGGCAACCTGGTTAACAGGACTATCGTGTTCCTGAACAAATATTATGATTCAGTTGTTCCTGAGCCTGACTTGGGCGATGATGAGAAAAAGTTTGTTGCCCTTATCCGGGACAGGGAGAGCAAGATAACAGGCTTGCTTGACAAGGTAAAGCTCAAGGACGCGCTCAAGGAAATACTTGCACTATGCGCAGACGGTAACCGATTCTTCCAAGCAGCAGAGCCCTGGAAAAACGTTATCGCTGATAAGAAAAGAGCAGCTAACGCTCTATATATATTGGCGAATCTTGTAAAGGATATAGCAATCCTGTGCGAGCCTTACCTGCCTTTTACAAGCGAGAAGATTTTCAAGCAGCTGAATACTGAGAAACTGAGATGGGATAACCTTGGAGTGCTTAGCATTGAGAAGGGACACAAGATAGGACAGGCAGAAGCCTTGTTCGCCAAGCTTGTTGATGAAGAGAAGAAAAAACTTAAGGAAAAGTTTAGCGGAGCAGGGAAGAAAGAGGAGCCAAAAAAAGCAGAGGTAGAAAAGAAAGAGGAGGAAGAAACATTATTGGCCGCAGGCGCAAATGAAAAAAAGGGATTTGACCTGCTCAACCTAAAGGTTGCAAAGGTGAAAGAAGTGGTTAACCATCCGAGCGCTGACAAGCTCATAATCCTGAAACTAAAGATCGGCAAGGAGGACAGGCAGATAGTTGCAGGCATAAAAGGGCATTATTCGAACGAGGAGTTGACAGGGAAAAAGATTATTGTTGTGACCAACCTTGAGCCAGCCTACCTTAGGGGGCAGAAGTCTAATGGCATGCTGCTTGCCTGCGGAAGCGATGATGGAACTCTTGGCTTGCTTAGTGTGAAAAAGAAAAGGTCAGGAACCCAGGTATTGGTTGAAGGAGCAACTCCTAATGAGGAAATGATTAACCTTGAGCAGTTCAAGACTATTGATTTGGTTGCAAATAAGGGAAAGGCTTATTCTGATGGCAAAATCCTCAGGGCAGGAGCAGAGGATGTAGTTGTTGAGAAAGGAGTTGAGGGAAAGATACGATAATCGCTTTGTTTCTCGTAAGTTAATCGCAAGATTTATATATCTAAATTCTAAAAGTTAGTTGCAAGGTGAGGGTTACTAAATTATTAGCTTTGGCAATGATTTATCTTATCATATCCCTAACTTTTTCCAGCGCTCTTGTCTTTGCAACCATTTACAAGGCAGAGATGATGGGCCAGGACCAGGCTCCAGGAGCTATAAGGCCGACAGATAACGTGGTTGTAAGGGCAGAAGCCACCATGCCCTGCTCTGTTGCAGGAGACTTCCTTAACTTTTCCAATTACACCTTTGCCCAGATGAGCTGCAGCACAGGAACGCCAACAAGCTGCTCTTACACCAAGCAGGTAAAGAATGTTACTGGCAAATTAACAGCAACAGTCAAGGAAGCAGCCTCTGGATTGACTCAGCAGGTTGAGGCTTATGTTGACACCAAGCCACCAGCTATTGTTTCATTAACAACCATAAGCCTTGGCAACATGGCAAAAGCCTCTTATGTTCTGAAGGATGAAGGCAATGATTATTATCCTGGCAAGTGCTCAGGCTTCAGGAAAGTGGAGTTCTTGATTAACAACAAAGTGGTTAATAGCACTAATTATACTGCTGGAGAGTGCAGCATTACTGGCGCACTAACAGGCACAGTAGCGAATTATGTTGGCAAGGTCAACACCAGCATCAAGGCTTATGATTATGTAGGCTACTCTGTAAATCAGAGCGGAGGAGAGGTTTTCATAGACACCAAGCCCCCAACCATTAAGACAGGAGCAAAGGCTTACAAGCCAGGCACAACAGAGGAGATAAAAAAGATTTCCACCAACAGCACAAGGACAGTAATGGGTGACATCCTGATTATAATTGAGGACGAAGCAATTGCTTCTTCAGGTGGAGTTTTTGGAGACTTCACAGAGCTTGACAAGACCAAGAGTGTTGACCAGAGCAATGTTGGAGCGAGCTGCACAAGGCCTGGCTGGAACCAGACTCATGAGTGCTTGTTTAGCGGCATAAAGATAAGCCCTGCCAGTGCAAGTCCGAAGTTCAAGGTGGCAGCAACTGATGAGATGGGAAACACTGCAAGCCAGAACCTTACGATAAGCTTCACAGTAGTGAATAATGCAGGCACAGTCACAAGGCTAGGGCCTGATCCTTCACACTGCTACCAAGAAGTTTGCTACCTGAAATCAGGGAAAAACGAGCTGATAGCACTAATATCAACGAGCAGCAGCTATAACAACAGCGAGGTAAAGATTGAAGGACAACAGGCAACCTGTTATTACAACTCCACCTGGACTTGCAAGGCAGAAGCCAGCGTTAGCGGCGATAAGATAAACCTGGAAGGCTATGATGACCTTGGGAATTATATAAGCGCAGAATCAACCCTTAACATAGTGGTAGACTCCACTCCTCCGAAAAAGACAGGAGATGTCAATGTAACTCCTATCTGTCCGACTAGCAAGGAAAGCCTGAGGATAATGTTCAATGTGAGCGAAGAGATGAGCCCAAGCCTTAAGCTAAGCGCAAATACCCAGAGCATAAGCACAAATAATTTGACAATGACTA
>DATEYH010000120.1:0-4650 GCA_035256305.1 Candidatus Nanoarchaeia archaeon | reverse complement strand
GCATCAAACCTCCACACAAGCTTTCCGCTGCTGTTAAGCACGTAAAGCTTGTTATCCCCGCAGCCAAAGATTACCTTGATGTCATCATCTTCGTATAAGTCATAAAGCAAAACCTGACCCCTGATAGGTCCTCCTGCCTTGTACTTCCAGAGAAGCTGGCCTTTTTCATCAAGCACATAAACCACTCCCAGCTCTGTGCCAAAAACCACCTCGTTCTTACCATCCCCATTAATATCCCCTACATTAGGCGAGGCCTCTATGCTGCTAACGCTCTCAACATCAAGGAACATGAGCTCTACTTCATCCACAGTTTCATTGGAATCATAGAACCATCTTATGCTTGCATGGTTGTCAAGGACAAATAATTTGCCTTTCTTGGTGCCAAATATTATCTCTTTTTTTCCATCGCCATCGATATCTGCAACCAGTGGAGGGCTAGAGAGAGCGCTCTGCGCATCAAAGTCCCATCTCTTATCCAGGCGCCCAACCCTCTTTTTTCCAAGCGCCTTAAAGCCAAAAGTAATCATTCCCATTTACATACCAATATGGGCTTGGGTTATAAATAGTTTTTGGATTTTAGGGCATAGCCAATAAATTTATAAACTCTCAATCTCAGAATTCTGAATATGAACAAGGAGCTTGATGATAAGATAAGACAGGCTTTTGCCGAGGGCAGAATCATTGATGAGGTCAGGACAGACCTGGTAAGCCAGGGATTTATGGAGGATGAGGTGGTTGATGCTATACAAAAGGTCAAGGCGCCTGAGCGAAACAAGGATGAAAAAAGGAACATAAAGCTCTTAACCATAAAGGAGGTCTTCGACAGGATTGGCTATGGCTTTGCAAGCATACAGTTCATTAATATCCTGTTCTACCTTACAGGTGCAGGCTTCTTTTTGATAGGAGTTATTAATGGCTTGAAAACCATACTCTCACTTATAATATCCTCTTTTTTACAGGAGTACTCCAAGGCAAGGGAGATAAGCAAGAAGTTCATGAGCAAGGCAGGAATAATCTTCGGCATAAGCTTCCTGTTCATAGCCATGGCAGTGGTTATTAAGTCATTAGCCCTTTTCTCTGCAGCACTCCTGATTGGCAGCATAGGCGTTGTTACTTACGGCGACTTGTACAACCAGCTCGTAGAGAGGACCATAAAGAAGGAGAAGATGAGCAAGTTCCTGCTCAGGATATCGCATTACGGAATCCTAATAACAGCAGCATCCCTTATCATTGCCGGCTTCTTATTTGATAATTTTCCAATGTTAAATGCTGATAAAATAACCCTTTTCGATAAGAGTTTTCCTATCTACGGCTACCTGATTGCCTTTGAAATCACAGCGATTGCCTTCATACTATCAGGCTATGTCCTGCACTACATAAAGGAAAGCCCAGTCGAAGTTCACAAAGTCAAAGGATTTATCATTGAGTATTATAGGAAAATAAAATTTCAAACCAAGGGCTTTGTTAAGAACAAATACCTTGTGACCTTGCTGATTGCAAGCTCAATAACCGGCTTAGTTCAGATCTTAGGAAACTCCTTTTACGGGATTTTCATCTTTGACAAGTTCAGGTTCGTGTTTTTTCAAGGCTTCACCAACATTGCAATAATATTCACCATTGCAATCCTGATATCATTCCTAGGGCCTGCGTTTTCAAAAGCGCTTAACAAGAAAGTAGGGCTTGCCCCAACCCTTGTTTTCGGAACCCTGCTCGTTGCAATGATGCCCCTTGTAGCTGCTTACAACCCGTACTTCCTGAGCATAACCGTAGCCAATGCTTTATCAGTTCTTGGAGCAGCAATACTCGGGACAAGCCAAGGCCTGCTCATACGAAAGCTATTGACAGAAGAGCAGAGAAGGCTCTACTTTGCAGCCCTTAGCATAATGGTGATAATACCCTTCATAATACTCCTTCCTCTGGGTTCCTGGCTAGCACAGGCTTATGGCTTGGTTGCCCTTTTCAAGATTCTGGCCTTCATCCTCCTGGCCCTGGGCGCCCCAGTATATTTCATCCTGGTTGTAATGGCTAACAAGCTGAGATTGTAGCGCAAAAATTCTGAAAACTTTTATAAAGTAACCTTTAAATCAAAGGTTCAGCAAAAGCAAAACTTTTGCGTGCCAAAAACAAAGTTTTTGCGCAAATCAAAAAATGCGACATGCGCTCGCTATGCTCGCTTAGTCCCATAAAATTCTGAAAACTTTTATAAAGTAAGTAACATACTTGTTTTTCTATGGGCCTGTAGCCTAGCCTGGATAGGGCGACAAGTGAGAGAATCACTCGCTAGAGCCTTCTAAGCTGTAGGTCGTGGGTTCGAAGGAGCTGTGAGTAATTCAAGCTCACGAAAGTCCCACCAGGCTCATTTTTTTTTAAGTGTATACTATTTTGGGAATAGAAGCACCTTTGCCCAGAAGGACTGATGTTGGGCGGTACTAACCTAAAATTATAAAAAGCAATAGCCTCCACCTAGAGCCGTGGCTCATGACAAGAAAGGGAGAAGGTCTCCTGAAGAGAAAAAAGCTGGCTTAAGTCAGGTGAGCTTAATTACTGTAACGCTCATAGCACTTCTCATCATAGCAGCATCTATCAGATTGATAGGCATCGGCAAGGAATCGATATGGCTTGATGAGGCCATCACCTTGCGCCAGGCTGAGCAGCCGATGGCGATAACATTCTATTTCGTCGCAAACGACAGCCACTTACCACTATATGTCACATTGATGCACTTCTGGGTGCGTTTGTTTGGGATTTCTGCAGTCGCTGCACGGATGTTCTCGCTAATTTTCGGAGTTGGGTCGGTCTACCTCATATTCCTCCTGGGTAAAAGGCTTTTTTCACCACGCGTTGGACTGATAGCTGCAGCATTCTTAGCATTCGCTCCGCAGATGGTTTACTATTCGCAAGAGGCACGACTCTACACATTATTCCTCTTCCTAACCATGCTTTCATGCTATTTTTACGTGCAGATGCTAGAGCAACAATCCAAGAAAAACATAGCGCTCTACACAACAGCAACAGCCCTGTTAATCTATACTCACATGTTCGCTTTTCTTACGCTCTTTTGCCACACAATCCATTACTTGTACATCAACAGGAGGTCAGCTAAGCGAATCGCGCAATGGCTCATCATCCTAGGCATCCTTTTCATCCTATTCACTCCCTGGCTTGCTGTGATGATTCGCCAGCTCGGCTTCAGCAGCCTTGTGGACTGGATTCCAGAGACTACAGGAATCACATTCCTTGTAACGATTTACACGATTATGGGAGGAGTTCCACTTCTAGTCATCTTCCTGGTGCTCTGCACGATTGCGATAGCGCGATGGACGCAGGCGTTTTCTAATGCAGAGAAAGGGAATATTGCGATGCTCGCGCTCTTCTCAACACTTCCGATTGCGCTCGTCCTAGTCCTATCAGCAGTTATTATGCCTCTGTTTGTCCCAAAGTACTTCCTTTTCCTCTCAGGTTACCTGTTCATCGCAAGTGCATTCCTGATTGAGCGGCTGGTGAGTGCGCGAAGCATAAAGATCGCGCTCATCGTTCTTGTCATAATCAGCTCACTAGCTGTGGGCATCAGCCAGTACAAGACTCTTGACAAGCAGGATTGGAAAGGAGTTGCCCTTTACCTTAACGAGCATAGGAAGGCTGCCGAGCCTGTCATAGTCGAACCATATTACTATGCTGACGCGTTCGCCTACAGCTATGACCGTAGCTGCTTTTCCGTCTACCTCCTGAACTCGTGCCTGTTTGAAAAGCATAATGTTCTTTCGCTCAACTATCTGGCGGTGTGCTGCAATGCAACAACAAAACTCACAGCGACAAACAGCAGGGACAAGCTAGATGATTACACCAACGGCACATTATGGGCGGTTATTCCCAGCGCTGAGAAATATCCTAATAGCAATAAGCTTATTGAGTATCTCCTGCAAGAAAAAAAGCTTGAAGAGCAGATTACATTTACAAAAGATATTCTCATATACAAGTTCACTGATTAGAAAGATGAAGCTTAAAGCTCATATTTTCCCTGCAGGCTGTTCCGCCTAATAGCGGCAAGCTCTGCAATCATCCTTGGGCCGTCGCGAAGCGGGTTGAGTTTGCTTTCAGGCTGGTCAATCCAGGCAACAGCAACCTCCTTAATTCTGTAGCCCAGTTTCTTCCCGATGTAAAGCATCTCGACATCAAAGCAGTAGCCCTGGATACGCGCCAGCCTGGTAATCTGCTCTGCTGCCTGTTTGGTGAAAAGCTTGAAGCCGCACTGGGTGTCCTTAAACCCCCTTAACACCAGCAGGTTCACAATAAAAGGGAACGCCTTTCCGAGAAGGCTGCGGAAGAATGACTGCGAGGCGCGGGCTTTTGAGCGGCCAATATTCCTGGAGCCTATGATGATATCGTAATTTTTCTCACGCCAGCTTAGCAAGACCGCCAGCTCTTCAATAGGAGTGGCAAGGTCACTGTCAGTCATTAGAATCAATCTGTGTGAGGCTGCAAGGAGGCCGCGGTGCACTGAGAAGCCCTTGCCGCGGTTAACCCTATTTTTCAGGACAATAACCCTAGAACCTCCTATGGATTTCGCCACAGAGGCTGTCGAGTCGCTTGAGCCATCATCAACAACAATCACTTCAGCAAGGATTGCATTCTTATCACAGTAGGAGAGAA
>DATEYH010000119.1:0-3917 GCA_035256305.1 Candidatus Nanoarchaeia archaeon | reverse complement strand
TTATGCATAGAAAAAAGTACTGTCATGCTGTTTATTAAGATTTTCAATTACCTATTGGAAAGTTTTAAAAAGCTGGGAGAAACCCGGACTTAATATTATAATATTATACAAGCAGTATATTATACTAACTGGAGGTTGATTTTCATGGCAAAAAAAGAAGCGAAAAAAGAAGGAAAAGTGCAAGGTATGGAAGGTGCCAGCAAGGAAGAGCAAACAGGATTTCACAAAGGCTCCCTCAGCACCCTGGCAAAGGAGAGGCAGGAGCTTGCAAGGCTGTTGCAGATTGTTGAGCAGCTAATGCAGCTTCACATAGCAGCTTTGAAAGAGCTTGGCGTTGATTTGGAGAATGAGGCTAAGGAAGCTATGCAGCCAACACTCAAGAAACCTGAGAAACCAATTGAGGATATGCTTTAAGGATTTTATTTTAATTAGACTGAAATTAAGGCCCTTATATCCCTGATAGCATCCAAATAATTTTTCTTATAAGAAGAATTTTTGGTCTCACGAATTATTTTCTCGATAATTTGCTCATCCTTCTGATTAATATTGTCTAATATCATCTTAACCGTATGAAAGCCAGCATCAATGTGCAATACAGCATTTCTCGAAGTCCAAATATCTATTTTGGGTAGGAGCGGAGTTCTTTTGCTCACTGTCTTCAATATAAGCGAACCATCATTATATAAGAAACTTAATTTCGGTTTTTGTTCTTTATCATCTGGTTTGTCCCTTAGAAAGATCCTTCTTCCATTTATTGAATATTCTAACCAACGAATAGTCTGAAGATGTTTGGTGTGAATGCTAAACTTACCTACTTTCTTCAACTTTACCCAATCACCGCGTCTCCATGTTTCTCCACTAAACGCAGGTATATCATAATAAGTTATGTATTCAAAAGGTGGGACTTCATATTCTGCGATCTGCATTATTTCTGAAATCACAAAATTAGAAAGGCTAAGCCATTTTTGTAAATTCAGCCTCTCCCTGAGAATGGAGGGCCTGGTAAGAAGACATGGTAAAGAGAAGTAAATGGTGCCTCCAAGTTTAGCTAGTTCTGATGCTCTTTGTATGAATAACTTGACATCATCCGGATACCAAGGCGGATCTGTAACAACACATTCAAATTTGTTCTTTAAATGAACCGGAACCGGATCATTAACATCGTAAATTATCACTTTAGTAAATTTTTTTGCATATTCAAGAATTTTTGTATCAATATCTAAAAGTATAGTTTTCTTTGGGTTTTTCTTCCCGAACTCAAGTCCTAGGACGGGGCATCCCAGGAAGCAGATTTCATCATACTTCTTATCTGAAATTTTCTTTATAATCTGTATCGTGGACTGCGGAGTCAAGCGCCACTGCGAGAATGCAGGATGAGGTTCTGGAAAGTCATGGTAGAAATTATTCATGCCTATCTTTTCATTACATTCTTTTTTGAACTTCTTGAAAACATCCCAAACTTCTCTTGGGTCTGCGCCGTATAATGTTCTTAAGGTTTCCAGGTAATTATAACCAGCAGATATTCTTTTTTTGATTATTTTTCTTAAACCTTCATCGTATTCTATCATTTTTGAATTGTTCTCACCTATTCAGCACTTTCAGCCTTCTGCTCTTGGTCACAAGGTTGTGGGCTTTGCCTTGCCTTACCTTTGCGCAGCCTAAGAAGTCGTGGTTGAATTTTATGATGTAAAACCCGTCTTCTTTAACAGATTCTTTTTCATTGCTTGTTAATTCAAAGTCCTCTCCCTTAACCCAGGGCTCAAGGTGCTCCTCATCGATTGACAGCACGTGCTTTTTTGCGCTTGGACCTATGAGTTGGCTTCCTTCAAGGCTTAGCCTGATGCCTTCAGGCACAATCGCTCCTATATATAATCCTGCCTTGTCAATCCTTAGCTGTTTTTCTTCTTTAAGATTGATTAATTCCAAGTCTTTTGTGAGAAGGTAAAGTTTTTGTTTAGGACTTATTAGCAGTGCGCCTTCAAGCTTTGCTGAAAAGCCGTATATTTCCTTTAGCTCTTCCAGCATTTTCTTGTTCTCTCGTGTGTTAAGAAAGGTTAGCCTCTGCATTTTTCATTGCACATCCAATAAATAATACCCCTTGCAAGTAATATATCTATTATATTCCCCAGACAGGATTGTCTTTTCTCATCATCTCGGCTATATCCCTCATCACCTGGATCTCTGGCTCGGTCAGGTATTTCTTTAGTTTTTTGAGCTTCCTGAAATCCTCCTCTGGTATTGCGCTGTAAAGAATATCATTACCATTAATCTGCCTGCCGCAAGTAACGTCAGGAAGGCTTATTGCAACTTCCTTGTCTTGCTCTACCCTATGGATATTTTCTCCTTCTGACTCAATAGACTTAACAACTGTCAGAGTTCTTCCTGCCTTCATAAGAGGAACCCCTGGCTTGAGCACGCCAACAAGCACGTGCACACCCACAATTGCAGGATTGTTCTGCCTGAAGATGCAAGTCGGCAGTATCTCCAGCTTGCAAGGCCTCACAAGCTGCTCAAGCTGCTCTGCCTCTATGGCTTTCTTCTTCTCTTCTACCCAGAGCAGGTAATCATCAAGCAGCTTATAGATAATATCTCCTAGGATTACCTTAACATTATTCGAGGGCTCAACTCCCTTGCCAAGCTCAACATTAAAACCAATGATAACGCTAAGAAATGGGTCCTGCTCATAGTTGCTCTCAGCATCTGTAACGTCTTTCTTAGTGATTGCTCCTATGCTGGCTTTTCTTATCTTGATATTCTTCTCTCCAAAGAGCTTGATGACTGCTTCCAGGCTTCCAAGGCTGTCTGCCTTGATTATTATGCCGTTCTTGCCTGTGTCTAGCAACACTTCCTTGACTTCTTCCTGCACCTTTTGCTTTGCTTCTTCAATGCTTTCCTCATCATCATTGCATCCGAGCAAGGGCATGCCTGCTATTGCTTCCTCTAGCCCGTGCGCGCTAATCCTCACTCCTGTTGCTGCTGCTGCTTTTTTGATATGAGTAAAGGTTGATTTCTTATCCCGCATCTCGTGCAAGGGTGCTGGCTGGAGCAGGACTCTTACCTTGGCAACAATAGGCTCAATAACCCCGCCTATAACAATAGTGTCATTAACTTTTAATGTGCCATCGTAGATTATCACGTCAAGGGTTGTGCCTAAGCCTTCTGTCTCCTTGACTTCAAGTATTGTGCCTTTTGCTTGTCCGCTCACATTAATCTTCAAGCTCTCTTCAAGGTATTTCTGGGCAAGCCCTGTGAGCACCATTAATAATTCTGCTAATCCCATTCTTGTCTTTGCGCTGCAAGGAATAATTGCGACTTGCTTTGTGTAATCATCAACCCTGTCAAAGCGCTCAGCGCTCATCTTGAAGCGGTCATAGATCTGGCCAATAATCTTGTATAGCCTCTCATCAATTAATTGCTGAGTGCCTTCTGCCTGTTCTTTTATGCCTTGGCTAATGGCACAGCTCTCATCATCCTTGATAGTAAATCCTGGCACCAGGTCAAGCTTGTTGGCTGCTATCACAAAAGGAGTCTTGCTGTTTCTAAGGATGTCTATTGCTTCAACTGTCTGGGGCTTGAAGCCCTCGTTAATGTCAACAACAAGGATGGCGATGTCAGCAAGAGCACCGCCCCTTTTTCTTAGGCTGGTGAAGGCTGCGTGGCCTGGCGTGTCAATGAACAATAGCCCTGGGATAGTGAACTTCATCTTTAGCTTCTCAAGAAGAGCACCGCACTTAGCTTGGATTACCTCGAGCGGGATGATGCTTGCTCCTATGGCTTGGGTTATTGCCCCTGCTTCCTTGTCAACAATGTTGGATTCGCGTATGGCATCAAGTATTGAGGACTTGCCATGGTCTACGTGACCCAGAACCGACACGATAGGGCTCCTGATGCTTTTTTCTTGTGCCATGATAGTATGA
>DATEYH010000118.1:0-11130 GCA_035256305.1 Candidatus Nanoarchaeia archaeon | reverse complement strand
CACCACTGTGTCATACTCTGCGGACACTGCGGTGTCCTTGCTGTTCCAATCTCTCAAAGCTCCACTCTGCCTCCGCTTTCGCTTCGGCGAGGTCGCTTTGGAGGGAACAGTCACCTAACACGGTTAGTTTCAATTTTCAGGCAAGCTAATGAATATACTCTCCGCTTGGTTTTCTCGCCAATTCCAACTGATCTGGCCCATCAAACCATCTTATAACTGTTTTTGAGAAATCTTCTGACCGGAATCCTTCTTCTAATAGCCTGGCTTCTAGGTTTTTATCAAGGCTTTCTTTCTCAACAACCGCAACGCCGATTGATTCTTTTCCTGCGTAAGGCTCATAATCAGAATAGTTAGCATTCCTGTCTACCAAAACAACGCCAATTCTTCCTTTTGCAGGCCCAATTAGAACCTTGACCATTGAGCCAACCTCGTAAGAGCCTGGCTTTGCGCTTTTAAGCCTTTCTTCTGGTGTTGGGTAAAGGCTCTCAATTGGAAAGAATGAATACTTCCCTGAATGCTTCCTGTATTTCATATAGCAGTGAAAAAAATCTAAGTATAAAAAGCTTATCGATAGCTTACCCACCAACTCTTCAGATTCAGCCTTTTTCCCCTTCAATTATAGTAACCTTTTTAAATAACCTATTACTTATGGGTGGAATGCATGGGGAGAAGCCTTCTTATTGCTTCTTTTTGTGTAGAGAATGGAGGAAAGAAAAAAAATGGACGATTTCAACAGAGGCGGCTTCAGAAGAAGTTTTGGGCCGCGCGAGATGCATAAGGCAACTTGCTCTGAGTGCGGAAAGGAATGCGAAGTTCCTTTCAAGCCAATGGAAGGCAAGCCTGTTTATTGCAAGGAATGTTATGCTAAAAGAAAGAGATACTGATTCTTGAAGGCAAAACAGTTTTTAAAGTATTGATTTTTTTCTTATTTTATTTTTTAATTATTCTAATTTTGGTTAGCTCTAGCTCATAGGCTATTTTAGCAAACTATTTATAGCTCTCTTGGTTCTCACCAGGGTTATGGTTAAGCGCAAGCACAGGCAGAAGCCTGCAAGAGAGAGAAGGGTTGCTCTGGAAAGGATTGAGCATTTGTTCCAAGAGGCTGAGAAGGCTTTCAAGGACAGCCCAAAGCTTAGCAACAGGTATGTTCAGCTTGCCAGGAAGATCGGGATGAAGTACAAGGTCAAGCTTTCTTCTGCTCTTAAGAAGAGGTTTTGCAAGAATTGTTATAGCTATTTGAAGCCAGGGGTTAACTGCAGAGTCAGGTTGGGCGGAAAAAAGGTCGTCTATTATTGTTTTAACTGCAAGGGGTTAATGAGGTTCCCATACAAGAAATAATTTAACTACTTCTAAGTAACTACAAAAACGAAAGATTTATAAATAGCTAAAATCCCTCAAAAGCCAGACGAACACATTATTCAAGGGGGATGATAATAATGGATATCGACCAAATGATTGAAATGCAAAAAACAAAGCTAACCAATGAAATAGAGAGTTTTTTAAACAGCTTTGAGAAATCAACAACCTCGCCCTAAAGGGCAAGGTATGTTGGTAATGAAAAAGAATATAGCGAGGTTGTTGGTTATGAAAAAGAAGACCTAACCTCATCATAAATGAAGAGGTATTCTTTTTCATTAATAACTAAAGGATTAAAAATGGATCTGATAAAAAAAATCAAGGCAACACTCGGAGCAGCGCTTGTGCTAACAACAACACTTGCATACGCGCCGCAAGCTGAGGAAGGGCCAGCTCAGGAAAAGCCTCGGAAAGAGGAAACTGAAAGCGTCGGTAGCTACAAGCCAATTTTTTATAGGCTTGAAGAGATTATCGACCCTGTAACCGGAGATAATGTTATTAACCCTAAGACAGGAGAGCCAGAGCTAAGAATCTCAAATGATATTGAAAAAGCCTATTTTCTAAGCATGGACAACATTATCAAGGTTGAGATAAAGCCTTATGACAGGGTTTCTTTTTATAGGGCGACCGAGGACTGGAGGCTTGGGGAAAAACACCTGCCTTACCAATCAGAGATTTTCAGGGCAATACTAAATGAGCTTAATGGCCCAAAATTTAATCCTAACTCTATGAAGCCAGGAGAAAGCATCTACCTGCCAGACCTGGACAAGAACCAGCTAATAGTGCTTGACAAGGTTACACACGACAAAATAAGAAGCCTCGGAAAGCTGGAAGACTTAAAAATCATGATTGAGGATAAAAAGGTATACGTGCAGAAAGACGATGAAAAAATCCTTGTAGGCGAGCAGAGAGGCGAGCCCCTGACAGCAGAAGAGGCTTACAATGTGATTGAATCATACAGAAATAAAACACTAGAAAAAAAGGTAAAGCAAAAATGATAGCTGAAGAAGAAGACCAGGAGATCCTTGAAGAGCTAAGAAAAGGCGAGGAAAAACAGGATTTCAATAGCATACTTAACAAGAAGAAAGTAAGCAAATGGGAGATGGACGAGGCTTTGATTGGCGAAGCATGATAAGCTTTCTTAGGATTTTCCAAAACAATTAAAAACAACTAATTCTTCTTTAACCTCATGAAGGAAATAGCAAGGGGAGCAGAGGCAGTCATATTCGAGGATAAGGATAAGATTATCAAGCACAGGTTCAGAAAGAACTACAGGATTAAGGAGCTTGACGAGGAGCTCAGGAAGCAGAGGACAAGGCGGGAAGCCAACCTGCTAATAAAAATACCCATCCCTCACCCGAAGCTTATTGAGAGCGATGACAAGGAGAAGATAGTGATGGAAAAGATAAACGGGGAAAAACTCAGGGAGGTTCTTGATAAGAAGCCAGAATTGGCAAGGAAAATTGGAGAGCTAGTGGCTGAGCTGCATAATCATAATATAATTCACGGTGACTTAACCACAAGTAATATGATACTTAATCCTAAAAACCAAATTGTTTTCATTGACTTTGGCCTGAGCTTTCACTCTGACAAGATAGAGGACAAGGCTGTTGACATTCATCTCTTCAAGCAAGCCCTGGACAGCAAGCACTTCAAGGTTTATGAGCAGGCTTTAAAGGAGTTCATGGAAGGATATAAAAAAGCTAATAAACATGCTGAAATACTGCAAAGGCTTAAGGCTGTTGAGCTCAGGGGGAGGTATAAGCACTGATGAAAAAGCAATTTCTTATTATGCTCTTGTTTTTGGTCTGCAGTCATCTTGCCAGTGCCGAGACTTATCATATTACGCTCTTAACAATAGGGGAGGTTGGAGAGGACAGTGTTGGAGGAACAGCAGACGCCTATCTTGAGGTGAAGCACGGCAGCGGCAGGATTTTCCTTGACTCATTCCCTCTTACCAAGATTGACACCCAGATAAGCACCAGATATGCTAATGAGATAGCCTGCGACTACCTTGACATGGACTGCTCTGATTATGACTTTTTCTACACCATAAGGGCAGGCTCAACCATTGTGGGAGGGCCTAGCGCAAGCGCTTCCCTTACCATACTAACAATTGCAGCTCTTAAAAACTTGGGATTAAGAAATGATACTGTGATGACAGGCACCATCAACTCTGGCGGAAGCATAGGCCCTGTTGGTGGCATAGTAAAAAAGGCAATGGCTGCTGAAAGGGCTGGCTTTAAGAGAGTGCTTGTTCCTTTGTTCAGTATTGAGATGAGCGGGATTAGCATTAACTCAACCCTTAACCTTTCTAACCAGAGCATAAATAGTAATATCACTGAAGTTAGTAATATCAGTGAAGTGCCTTTAAACAAGAGCGAGGAACAGGAGCTGAGCCTTGAAACAGCCAACCTGAGCATTAAGATTATCAAGGTAGGAAACATTGATGAGGCGCTTGGCTATTTCACCAGCCTGGATGTCAAGCCTGCAAACGGGAAGATAATTGTTCCTGACGATTACACCAACACCATGAGGAGCATTGCCACTAACCTCTGCAACCGCTCATTCGAGTTAAAAGATATGGTAACTCTGACTAATGAGGAGGACATCAATAAGACCATGGCTCATCTTGACAACATTAACAAGAGCTTCAGCGCAGGAGATTATTATTCTGCTGCAAGCTATTGCTTTAACCTAGGATTATTGCTAAGAAAAGCCAACATTAGGGAGATTGAGCAGGAAAATCCTGGCCAGCTAAAAGCGCTTTCCCAGGCAACCAGCAAGGCAATCAAGGAGTTTGATAACAACCTTGAAAGCATTAACATCACCACGCTTCCAAGGCTGGAATCCTACATCATTGTCAAGGAAAGGTTGCTTGAATCAGAAGAGTACCTAGCCAGGCTTCAGAATAATTTCTCCACAGACGACCTTGCCTATGCTGTTGAGCGCTATTTCAGCGCTGTTTACTGGTCTGAGTTCTTTAAGATGAAAGGAGAGCCGATGGAGCTGGACAAGGAATACTTGAAGCAGGCTTGCTATAAGAAGCTTTCAGAGGCAGAGGAGAGGATTAATTATGCAGCACTCTACATTCCTTTTGCATTAGAGGATGCCCAGAATGATATCAAGCAGGCTTATGCTTTTGCTATCAAGGAGAATTACAAGATGTGCTTGTTCGAGGCGAGCTTTGCAAAGGCAGAGTCCAATCTGTTGCTGTCAACAATCTCAATAGGCACAGACCAGGTAGAGGAGTTGGCTAACGAGAAGCTCAGGGCTGCAAGAAAAGTGATAATCAAGGAGCAAAGCAGGGAATTCTTCCCTATCATGGGCTACAGCTATTACCAGTATGCCAGCTCATTAAAAGAGCATGGCGAGCCCATCCTTAGCCTTATCTTTGCAGAGTACTCTCTTGAGCTGAGCAACATCGAGATTTATTTCCCAAAGAAAGAGTTCAAGCTGCCTTACATAAACTATTACCTGCTGGTATTTGGGGCTGCTGTTTTCCTGTTCGGCGTTACAATAGGAATTATTATTTCAAGAAGAATAATTCAAAAAGGAAAAATTAAGAAAAAAAGAGTAATAAAAAAGAGATAATCCTCAGAGTCCTTATGTTCTTGCCTAATGGCCAGGTTGTTAATTAACTTGTTAATAGTGCTATGCCTGGATGGTTTAAACCCAAAGAAGACCTCAGAACGAGGTCTTCCCGGGAAAAAGAGGTGAGCAAGATTTTTGGATATAGATTTTTGCTATTACCCCCGACGAAAATAACCCTTCTTTTTTTCTTCACTATGGAATGGATAAACATATATATAAAGTTTTCGATAGATAACCATTACGAAATGGTGACAAAAAACAAGAGTTAATAAATTCAGAAGCATAAATAGGCATAAAAGAGCTCGAGCCAATCGAAGATAAATAAATCCGGAAATCCTCCGAAAAAAGAGCATAGCATCTTATTAAGGAGTGAGAAAATAATTTGAGGGATGGACTTGAAAAGACTAATCGCAACAATTGGCCTGATTGCTGTCCTTACCTCAGGAAGCTTAGTCAACACAGGGTGCAAGCTAAAAGAAACAATCCCTAAAGAGAGCGGGACAATAGAGGTATTATTCTCTCAGACAGACAGCTGCGAAGCAAGGCTTGAGCAAATCCTTAATAATTCTGCAAATGTAAAGGCAGCGCTCTATGATTTGGATGTGCCAGAACTGATTGAAGCCCTCAAAGCCAAGAACGCAGATGTACTAGTTGACGAAGACAACTATTTCGGTTACGGAGCAAAGATAACTGGCACAGGATTGATGCACAACAAGTTCTGGCTCATAGATAACATTGTTGAAAAAGATTATGTCATAACTGGCTCGCTCAACCCCACAAATAATGATATTAGCAAAAATGACAACAACCTTGTAATAATAAGCTCAGGATACCTTAAGAAGAACTATGAGGAAGAGTTTGAAGAGCTAAAGTCAGGCAGCAGGGATATGCCTACAAAATACAAGAAAATAATATTAAGCGGCAGCCAAATAGAAAATTATTTCTGCCCAGATGATGGCTGCGAGGATAAAGTGCTTGCGGCATTAAAGAGGGCAGAGCACAGCGTTTACTTCATGACCTTTAGCTTCACCTCAGACCCTATCGGCGATTACCTTATGTCAAGAAAAAACGAGCTTGATATCCGGGGAGTGTTTGATGAGAGTCAGATTAACAGCCAGAAGCAATACACAGAGTACTACAGGATGCTTGGAAGCAGCATGAATGTTAGGCTTGACGGCAGCCCTGCAAAGCTTCACCACAAAGTCTTCATAATAGATAATACCATAGTAATCACAGGCAGCTATAACCCGACCAGCGCAGGCACTAGCAAGAATGATGAGAACATAATAATCATGCACAACTCAGAAATTGCAGCCAAGTTCATGAAAGAGTTTGAGAGGGTTTGGACTGTTGCGAAGTAAAATTTATATAATCCAAGGATAATAAGCTTACTAATGGGCAAGAAGCAACCCCGTCTTGATGCTGAACAAAAGAAAATAGAGGAAAGAGAAAGACTAGAAGAAGAAGCAATGAATAAGGTTATTAACCTAAGCCGTGACCACCTCTGTGTTCTTTCACAAATACAACTCAACGGACCTGCTCGACTTGAAGACCTTTCATTAACCTCGCCTAAATCAGTAAATATTGAAGGCCTTTTAATTGATTTACAAATAATCGGACTGGTAGATGAGAACGATGGTGTTTATTCAAGTGGCCCGAAGAAATATGATCAATTCAAAAAAAATTATTGTCCTTCTAAATCATAATCGCCGCTACCAAGCCCGGCTTTCTCTGCTTCCTTAATCTGGATGTAAGGGTCGTGATGATGCACTTCCTTGAAAACGTTCTTTCCTTCCTGATTGATTACTGTGTCAGTGCTTGCCATCTCAATAGCCACAATGTCGTCGCTAAGAAAAACTCCAACATCCTTTGCTATTGGCTTTCCAGGATTGCTAAAGCAGTCGCAATTCTCAGTAATGTTTCGAGCATCACTAACGTAATATACAGGCTTGTCTTTCATTGCCTTAAGAACAGCGCTTGTGGCCTCTGTCAGGAGAATGTCAAAGGTTAGCTCGCTAGTCAAAGTATTATTAGGGCAGTTATACACGCAGTTAGTGCAGCTCCAGCACTGAGCATTATTAATCTCGACCTTATCCTTGACCTTTGCTGCTCCTGAAGGGCAGACCTCCTCGCACAAGCCGCAGGCAGTGCACTCCTCTTCATGAATAACAGGAACTGCTAAGCCATGCTCGTCAATCTTGGACTTTGGAGAGACGCAGCCCATGGCAAGATTCTTGATAGCTCCGCCAATGCCACTGCATCCATGCCCTTTGAAATGAGTTAGCACAAGGAATGCATCAGAGTTAGCCAGGTCTTTTGAAACCTCAACACTCATGTGCTCTGTCTTGATAACAACATAATCATCAGACACAATAACAGGGCATCCTATCCTCTCTTTTGAAAAGCCATGAGTTGGTGCTAATTTTTCATAGCCTTCCTTGGTGTGCCTTGGCCCTGAATACTTTACAGGCGTGTCAAAAAGAAAAGGCTTGCACCCAAGCTTGTTCAGGACAGACACTGCTCGCCTTGCAAGCTCAGGACTAAACATGCCCTTAGCCTCACCCATGTGCAGCTTGACAGCAACATTCATGCCACTCTTAAACTTCTCAGCAAGCTCGCTCTCTAAAACCTTCTCATACTGTTCTGAAGATGCATTCCTGATAAGATAGACTTTGCTCATTAATACTCCTCTTAATCATTGACTTTCTGCAGCACAAAAACATAATAACAGTTCTTTGAATACTTCGCCGTATTTGAAAAATTGTAGTAAATCCTAAGCTTAAACCTTAGTTTATTTATAACCTGCTTCATTCTTGCAATGTCATATATGAAGTTAGTGTAGCTGCTAGTGAATATTTTAGGCTTGGCAAATGAGCTCTCATAAACCACAAAAGTTTGCTGAACAAACCCGTGATTTCTGTCTGTTTTGTAAGAACGGTCAACTCTGCCTACAACAACATCTCCTTGCTTAACTGATTTTGCAACATAATATTCTTTTAACCAGTTCTTCTGGTCAAACATAGTGTCAAAAATAATTAAGCCTCCTTTGTTCAGGTTCTTATTGTAAGATCTCAGCATCATCTCAAAATCAGTGTAGCTTTGTAGGTGGTTAATCGCATTGAACATTGTGATTATGCAGTCTGCCTTCCTCTTCATTTTTAGTTTTCTCATGTCCTGCTTGTAAACCCTTAGCATAGGGACATTCTTTTTTGCCTCCCTTATCATTCCATCGTTATAATCAACTCCGATTACGTTATAGCCCCTTTTCATTAATAGCTTTGCATGAGGCCCGAAGCCGCAGGCAACGTCATAAATAAGCTTTGGCCTGACCTTATGCTTTCTTAACATCTTGATAATAAATTCCACTTCTCCAGCATAGTCTTTAACAGAATAAGTAAATCGTAAATACTTAGCAAATTCATTATAGAGCTTAAGTTTTTTAGGTTTCATATTAGATCCTATCTCTTATTCATCCTCGCCTTCACAGCGCTCCAAATCAATGGAAGAGCAATCGTAACGTCGCAGATAACATCAGTGAATTTTGCTTTCTCACTCAGCTTGCCCCAGCTAATTCCCTCGCGCAACTCTGCTCCGCTGCTCCCGCCTGGCTCTGGCCTGTCCATGGTTATCTGTACTCCGTAACTTGCTCCTTTGCTGAACTGCAATGCCTGCTGGATAAAGTTCTTAGGCACTCCTCCACCGAGGTAGATGAAGCCTGATTTCTTAGCAGTCCAGGCAAGGTCAAGCATGTCTTTCAAGTCGTCAAAAGCCTGGACATCAACTTTCTTGTTATTAGCAATTCTGCCCCAAACCATCAAGCCAATGCCTGAGTCAGAGATTGCAGGGCAATAGATATCGATCTTTTTCTTATAACAAGTCCTAAGGATTGAAGGTTTGTCCTTGGGAACCATGCTGCCTAGCTTGCGCAAGAACTCGCGAATGCTCATGCGCTCATTAAAAATCTTGTCCCAGTTCTTGACAAAGAAATCCTCTAATCCTTCATAAACATTGTTCTGCATATAAGAATCATACATCCTGTCAATGCCCTTCTTGTGGAGCATTGCATCATCAGCCTTTGCGCTGCCCTGGTAATGAGAATAGCCAACAGCCTCGATAAGGTCGTGGGTAAGCATTGCCCCTGTTGTGACAAATACTTTTACCCTGCCAGTGCTGAGCATATCAATCAGTATGTTCTTCATGCCTCCAGGCACAAGAGCGCCTGCTGCTCCAAGAAATATTGTGCATTCCTTGTCATTAATCATCTCAGTAATTATATCAGAAGCCCTTGCCACCATGCCTGCTCCCATGACTCCTGACTTAGCCATTGATTTGACTAGCTCGTCAGCTGAGATATTAGCATCTAGCTTGATTTGCTCTACCTTTTTCAAATCCAAAGGTTTTTTAGCCATTATAGGAGAAGGATAAGCCAGGGGTTTATAAAAATTATTATAGAACTATCAAAACAACAACCTTTAAAAACCCCTTATCCTTTCTCAAAAAATAATATTAAAAAATAAAATTAGCGAGGTGTTTATCATGACCGTGATCGGATTCAGCTTTACCAAGATGCTTGTTGAGAAGACCAACCCTGTGAAGGGCAAGGTAAGCATTAACAATAATGTAGGCATAAAGGAGTTAGAAGAGACCAAGCTTAACATCAACACCAACAAAAAGGCTTTGAAGCTGAATTTTGAGTTCAGCTCTGTTTATGAGCCTAACATTGGCAAGATCCTTCTTGAAGGCGAGGTAATTTATCTAATTGACAAGGAACGAGCAGAGGATGTAGTGAAGAACTGGAAGAAGAACAAGAAGATAGAGCAGGAAATGATGACTAATGTACTTAACCAGGTGCTTACCAAGTGCAACATCCAGGCCTTAATCCTGAGCAAGGACATGAACCTGCCTCCACCCATACCATTGCCAAAGGTTGGTGGCGAGAAAGCCAAGTAAACAGGATAAGGACCATTCTTTTCTGAGCCAAGGAATAATCGAACCAATGAATAATCTTTAATTCTCAACCCAAAACTATATAAACTTCTCAGGTTTTACTCCCCTGAAATGCCTAAGGATGTTAAGCTAAAGGTTGCTGAGGCAATCCAGGATGATGTGAACAAGGGAATCGTCAGGATAGACACTGGTTTCTTGAAGCAGATAGATGTGCGGCCTGGCAGCATTGTTGAGATTAAAGGCGAGCGGAGCACTGTGGGGATTGCTGACAGGGCTTTGCCAGGAGACATGGGGCTTAACATCATAAGGACAGATCCTCTTATCAGGAGGAATGCCAAGACTAGCATCGGAGAGTTCGTGGTTATAAAAAAAGCCGATGTAAAGGAAGCCAAGAGCGTCACTATTGCTCCTGCAAGAGAAGGATTAATGGTAAGGGCTAATCCTGATGTTTTCAAGCAAGGACTCCTGGGAAGGGCTATTGTCAAAGGGGATATTGTCTCTCTAGGAGGCAGCAGCAGGAGAAGGAACACCATGGCAGGCCATCCCTTCTTTGACGAGATGTTCAGCATGCTCAATGAGACTACCATGGGCTTTGGGCTTGGAGACTTGAAGTTCGTGGTTGTGAATTGCGAACCAAAGCAGGCAGTTCTCATAACAGAAAACACTAGTGTGGTCTTCAATCCAAAAGCTGTTGAGGTGCTTGAGGAAAAAGCTATTGACGTCACATACGAGGACATAGGAGGCTTGGACGAAGAGCTTAAGAAAGTCAGGGAGATGATAGAGCTTCCGCTAAAGCACCCAGAGGTTTTTGAAAGGCTAGGCATAGAAGCTCCTAAGGGAGTGCTGCTGCACGGCTCTCCTGGAACAGGAAAGACCCTACTAGCAAAGGCAGTAGCCAATGAGACCAATGCCAACTTTATCCTGATTAATGGGCCTGAGATTATGAGCAAGTACTATGGCCAGTCAGAAGAGAACCTGAGAAAGAAATTTGAAGAAGCTGAGAAGAGCGCTCCCAGCATCATATTCATAGACGAGATTGACGCCATTGCTAGCAAGAGAGAAGAGGCCAAGGGAGAGGTTGAGAAGAGAGTGGTAGCCCAGCTCCTCGCAATAATGGACGGCTTGCAGGCAAGAGGCAAGGTAATAGTTATTGCAGCAACTAACATACCAAACGTATTAGACCCTGCTCTCAGAAGGCCAGGAAGGTTTGACAGGGAAATAGAGATAGGAGTG
>DATEYH010000117.1:0-13972 GCA_035256305.1 Candidatus Nanoarchaeia archaeon | reverse complement strand
TCAACCTGCCTGAAAGTCACCATGTACAATCTGTTGCCCATGAACCTGGTTGATTGTATTGTTTCTCCTTTGGCAAGCCCTTTCAATGAGTCCATCAAATCTAAGTCCTTGTCAAGTGTGAAAACGTTGTTGGTTGAGTCGGTTTCCTGGCTTTCTCCCTTGTAATAGCTCCATCTCTGGCTGATGGTGGTTGCTATCCTTAGCACGTCCTGGTACTCATCCATTGAGAACTGGTTGTTTACGTGGCCCGGCACTTTGCCATTGGCTGCTATGCTTATCTCGCCGTTGTCAACGCTCACCTTGTTGATGATGGTGTATTCCATGTACTCGTACTCGTCAAGCTTTTTCTGCAGCTCTGTATCAACTTGGTCCTGGAAGTCCTGCTGATCATTATCATCCATGTAGTTGACATAGGTTTCCACAATCTGGAGTATCTTTGATTCTTTTTCATACTGTGAGAGCACATCGTTGTCTGTCTCTTTTATCTTCGCAATCAGCTCCTTGTCAGATTCTGTGAGCTTAGGCGTGAGTAAGTCAATGATTATCTTGTTCCTGAGCTCATATTCATTGATGTACTCTGTATAGGTTATGAAGATGTTGTTCTCTGACATGTACATGTTCTGGCTCGCCTCGACTGCGATGCTTTTTGAATTAACCTCTTTGCTAGGGTTCTTTAGGTCAATGGCGTGTATATTTGCGAATTGCACTGACTGGTAAGGTATTGGGTAGTAGTAGATCCTATCAATGGGCATTGCCTTGATGGTTGTGCCGTCTATCATGAGCGGCGTGGGATAATCCTTTCTCCATTCTGTGCCCTTGGTAGTCACAAAGTAGACATAGTCTTCCATCATCCTGGACTGGAAGTAATATCCCTCGAACTTGTAATCCTTTATCAGGTCAGGGTTCTCCTTGTCGCTGACATCATAGATGCTGAAGAAGGTCATGCCCTGCCTAGGAACAAAGTCAATCTGCTTGAAGAAGTCCAGGTCATAGAAGTTCCCGTAAACTGCGAGCTTGTCGCCGTTAATGAACAATCCCTGTGGCTGGCTCTTGAATTTTATTGTTGAGACAACCTCTGCGTCCTCGCCAGGGTAAGCCTTGATTATGAACACTGTGCTGCCAGTGACTGTATATATATAGCTGCCGTCTGTCTTCATGATATCTCCCTCATCAACACCAGTCACCTGGTTGTTGGTTGTTGAGAAACCGCCTTCCTCTGCATTAACCTGGACAGCTGCATTAGCGCCAGTGCCTCCTGCTGTAGGAGCGACAGATGATACTGATTTCTCCATCGCCGCATCCAGCATCATGCCACCTCTGTAATAATAGCTGCTGCCGCCAGCATTATTCTTCACGAAATCAGAGAACTCTGTCTCTGACTTAAAGCTCTTGGCTGCTAATTCTGTTGTTGGGTCAAATATTTCTGTTGAAGAATAAGTTCCCTGGGTCAGGACTGTACCTGGGCCTCCTGTTCCTGGAGGGACAACCTGGCACGCTGTCAATAACAAAACAGCTGCTAGCATTAATATTCCAAAGATAACTACAATATTTTCTCCTAGATTTCTTTTGTTGGTTTTATCCATAAAAAATCACCTTTTATGCTTTTTTATTACTTTTATATGCTTTATACATGCAGTAAAGCTACCCTTATTAATATGTTTTGCTTAGGTTTCCAGTTGAGTTGAAGCTATGAAGGAAAAATATAGAGGAAGAGAAGAAAAAATAAAAAAAGAGAAAACGCTTGCAAAAAACTTAATTCTTGCAACGAGGGTTGAAGGGTGTGAATATGAAGGTGTGAAAGTTTGGAATCCCCCAAACCTCTCTCAAACTCCAAACCTTGGGTGTGTTGGTTAATGGATTTGTTCATTGCAATAACTGTTGGTCAGCTTGTAAACCTGTTTTTCAAGAGTGGAGTTGTCTGATAAGTCCTTCTCGTACTTCGGAAGCTTTATCTTATAGTCAATCTCCAGGTGGTTATGAGTAGGGAGGTGTATCCTGTACTCATCTGGCCTTGGCGGAAACCCTGCGGGGGGTAAGCCCGGGTTTGGAAGCCTTATCTCGAGCGGCACTGAGTCCATGATTATCACCTCTCTCTTAAGCTGTTTATAATAGGTTACGAAGGCAAAATATATAAGTTTAACCACTATCAAAATCCAATAAAATAACATAAAACTTATAATTTATAGGAAAAATTTAAATATGAGCTATTATATTACTATTAAATATAATCAAACATGGTGAAAATGTGTTCAGGGAAAGGCTAAATCTCGATGAAAGGGATGCAATAATCATTAACAAGCTTCAAAAGGACCCTTTTGCTTCGCAAGACGAGCTGGCTAAGGAGCTGAAGCTCTCACAGCCCTCAATAAGCGCAAGGATAAGGAAGCTAAGAGAGCAAGGAGTAATCCACCACCTTGTTGGCATGAACCTTAAAAAGCTCGAGCTGCCCATGGCAAAGATAGACATCAGCACCACAGAAACCAACAGCCTGATCAAGGAATTCGAGCACTGCCCATTCTTTCTTAACGGCTTTGTAACCTCAGGCAAGCATAATTTGTGCTTGTTATTTGTAGCCAAGGACCTGCAAACGCTCGAAGGAATAGTGAATTATCACCTAAGATGCCACCCGAAAGTCAAGGATATTGAGATGAATGTCATCATAACCTCTGCCAAGGACTTTGTGATGCCATTAAACCTTGACCAGGCAAAGGAAAGCACGTGCGAGCAGCACTGCATGAAGGGAACGAGAAAATACTACTAAAAGTGTTGAGAAAAAATCAAGTCTTACTTCTTCTCAGTATACTTGCACTTACCGCAAGCCCACCTGTCCTTGTGGTCTGCCATGAAAACTCCTGGGCCGCACTTGGGGCATATCTTATTCTTTGTTCTAATGCTATTCCCACTTATCTCGTACACAGAGCTAACCTTGTTGGCGGGCTTCTTCTTTGCTACTTTTTTTCCTTTATCCTTGTCAGCTGCCATTTTTATTGCGCCTCATTCGCCGGCGGGGCTTTCTCTTCCTTTGCCTCTGCTTTCTCTTCCTTCTTCTCGCCAGGAGAGTGCCTCTTCAACATATAGCCTGGCTCAATTAAGCTCATTGCTTTCTCATCATCATAAACATCTATCTCAAGCCTGGCTGCCTGGGTTCCGAGCTCAGGCTTAATCCTCTTAACAACAACCAGCTCCTCCTTCACATTAAGATTTTTTGCAATCTCCTTCCTGATGTCATTCCTGCTCGGAGTCCTGGCCTCATAGCCTAGCCTTGCGCCTATTTCCCTCCTGCTAAGCAAGGGCTCTTTCTCGTCTTTCGTGATCTGTAAATTCATGGCCATAATCTCAGCTCATCATATCATCCAATCTTTTATCTTACCTTTATTGCGTACTCTCCTTCCTTTTCCACTCCCATCTTCTTTGCAATTACAGACTTGCCAATGTTCAGGAAGTGAATCCTGCCCTGCCACACTGTTGCAAAGCTTTTTCTCTTGCATATGGGGCAGGTGTCGCCTTCAATGAATGCCTTGCATGTCCTGCAAACCATCTTCTTCATCAGAGCATCACCTTATTCGTCTCTTGACTTTCTCTTGTCTTTGGGAGGGGCCCTCCTAGGCCTTCCCTCTCCTTCTTTCAGGTCAGGCTCAATCCATTCCTCCTTGCCAAGCCCTGGCTGCCTCATGGTCAGCCCGAGCTTTGGGTTGGCCACGTCCTTGTAGGAGACTGCAATAATTCTTGCCCTGCAAGGGTCTCCTACTTTCAGGCTTCTTTTCGAATCCTTTCCCTGGAGGACTTTATCCTTGCTGAAGCTGACATAATCATTCATGGCCTGGCTTATGTGTATCATCCCGTCGATAGGGCCCATTGAGAAGAAAACTCCGAAGTCTGCTATGTCCTTTATCTTGCCCTTGAGCACTTCCTGCATCTCTGGCTCAAAGGTGAGCAGGCTGAACGAGGTGTCATAATATGATGCTCCGTCACCAGGAATAATTATTCCTTCTCCTACGTCCTCGACATCAGAGACATCAATCACCATGCCCAGGTCCTTTGAGATAAAGCCTGCAAACTTGTTCTTTATCTCTGCTATCACTGCCTGCCTTAGCTCCAGGCCGAACTTGTTGGGCGGAACCCTTATGTGGTCCCTTAATTTCACCTTGTAAAACATTACATCATCACCAGGTATTTTTTTTGGCGCAACCCAATGATCTTGGCCCCTTTCTCCTTCACTCTCTGGCGCAAGGCCTTATCCTGGGTTGCCACGTATGTATTGCTGTCTGCTTTTGCGACAATAATATCATCAGCGCTACTTTTACTCACGAAACTATGCAGGGTTTTTAAGTTTTTCTGTCTAATCAAAGCGAGGGCGAGCTTTGCAGCAAACCTGTCCTTTTCCTTGCCAATAACAGCCAGCTTGTTAAGCTCGGCTATGCTCTTGTCCACAACGCACATCTCAAATGGCTCGTGCATAATTCTTTCAAGCTCTGTGAATATGTCCACCATGAACTGGCCTGGTATGAGCAGGAAGTTGGTGTCTAGGATGGCTTTTTTCTTCATAGCAATGAGAATAACTCGGTTGTTTTAAAAAGGTTTTTAAAGAATAAGCTTTCACCACTGCAAAATGGGGGATTTACCAACTCCTCAGGATCTTTGTGAAGGAAGGTTTGCAAGGGCTAAAGATTACGAGGATGCAAAAAGAATCATAAACCACGTCCTAAATGAGTTTTATAAAAATAATAAGATATATGGAGCATCCCTTTATGGTTCTGCACTAAACGGAGAATTAAGGCTTGGCAGTGATATTGATGTTTTTGTCATAGTGCACTCAATCACAGCATCTGTCCCCAAACTCCAGTTCTTGCGTTCAGAAGTGGAAAAGAGATATGTGCCTGTTGAGATTAACCCGTTAATATCTACTAATCAAGCAAAGGAGGGAAAGCATAGCGTTCAGACAGATTTTCGTGAATACCTTAAACTGGCAATCACAGACCAGACAAGCATTGGAAAAAATCCTATTAATATATTAAAAGAGAGGCCTCTTGAAATTCCATCTCATCTTGAAATCATTTTAAGGAAAGAATCTGAGTTAAGGCGCCTTACAAGGGACTGCACTACACCACAATACAGCAAATCTCATTGCAAGTTTCTTTCGCGAATGCTGAACTACACATTATTCACTCCTAAGACCATGTATTACGTTAAACATGGCAGGCTTCCGGCGAATAGAATACTCTCAAAACCTGAACTAGTTGAAATTTACAAGAAAGAATTCCCTGAAGTAAACCCAAAATATCTTGACAAAACCATATTGTTCTGGAAGGAGATAAAGAATATGTTTAAACAAGAAACTATTAATGTAAAGGAATACGAGGCTTTGCTCGGCTGGTTCAGCAACTTGTATGATGAGTATGAAGCATTTGTCCTTCAGAACATAGACTTAGTAAAGGCCATGTGGGTTAACCAAAAAAAATAAAAAGTAAAAATTTATTTGCTCTTCTTCAGTGAGTTCCTTATGTCCCTTAGCAACAGCACTTCCTCTGTTGGCTTTGGAGGCGCTTCTGCCTTGGCTTCCTGCTTCTTTTTCATCTTGTTAATTCCTTTAATTACCATGAATATTGCCAGGGCAATTATTACAAAGTCAATAATCGTATTCATGAACAGCCCGTACCTAATGGCCACTGCCGGCACTGCAGCTGCTGTAGCAGTTGCAGCAACCTCAGGCTTTAACACAATCATTAACCGCGTGAAGTCAACGCCGCCCAGTAACAAACCTATTGGTGGCATTATCACGTCAGTCACAAATGAGCTGATAATCTTTCCAAAGGCAGCGCCTATGATGATACCTATTGCCATGTCAACCACATTGCCGCGCATGGCAAACTCCTTGAATTCTTTTACAAATCCCATTAAACCACCTCCGAAACGCAGATGGGTAAATGGACGGGTTTAAATCTTTTACTATTGCCCCAAGAACAAGAGCGCCGGCAGCCCTGAAAAGCGTAAGCTTTATAAATAATATCTAGCCTTTTTCATCACGATGGGGATAAAACACGGCATGTTTAGCGGATTAATGTTCTTGACAGGGTTCCTGATAATAATCCTGTCCTTGCTGATATTGTTCAGCCAGGCAGTGCCAGCACTTGCATCATTGCTCATAGCAGTTACCTTTCTTACAGCCTTGGGGCTTCTAAGCTGGTTCCTCGTAGACCTGGCTTATTAAGAGCGCTTTCTAAAAGATTTTTTCCAAAACATTTATAAAAACCTACGCCTCAAGATAAAAATAAATACAAAAGAGGTGCTGGCTTGAAAATTATTCTTAAAAAAACGCCCAAGAACCCAATAATCATCGAGGGATTCCCGAGCTTTGGGCTGGTGGGCACCATAACCACAGAATTCCTTCTCGAGCACCTGAAGGCAGAGCTCATAGGAGAGTTCCAGTACAAAGAGCTGAGCCCTATCGCAGCCATACACAAAAGCAAGCTCATAAACCCGATGGCAGTGTGGCATGTCCCTGGCAAGAACATAGTTATTCTCCACACAATCCTAAATGTGAAAGGCTATGAATGGGAGATTGCAGAGGAGATAATAAGGATAGCCAACAAGATGAACGCAAAGGAAATCATAAGCCTTGAAGGCGTGGCTACCGACGATATGTCTGAGGACATAAAAGCCTATTATTACGGGGACAAGAAGCTGGAGCAGTGCGGAGCCCTGCCTGTCAAGGAGAGCATAATCATGGGAGTGAGCGCAGCGCTCATGCTCAGGTACAAGAAGCAGAACTGCCTGTTCGCAGCAGCCCACAGCCAGCTGCCAGACAGCAAGGCAGCAGCCAAGCTAATAGAGATACTTGACAAATACCTCGGCCTCTCAGTGGACTACCACCCCTTGCTAAAGCAGGCAGAGGAGTTTGAGAGCAAAATCAAGGGCATACTCCAGCAGAGCACCAAGACCATGAGAGAGGCTGACAAGAAGAGCATGAGCTATTTAGGGTGAGTTCTGGCCAGCTAATTTCTTCTTTTGGCTCCTTATCTTAGAAACACTAGTTTCCTCTATCTTAGGAGGAATTTTTTCAAGGAACAAGCCAGAGAGCTTCTCCATTACCGTGGCTAAGAGCAATGAGTAGATTATTATGGCAAGCAGCAGATTAAGGATCACACTCATTTGCTGATAGTATGATAATGAAAAAGTGAAGACTATAACAGCAACTGCAATTCCCTTGGGCATGACCAGGCTCATGAAAAGCTTCTCCCTGAAAGAGTAATCCTTTTTATTCAAAGTCACAAAAACAGCTCCAAGCCTTGCAAGCACAAGCAGAGAGAATAGGAATAACGAGTTAACTATGAACTCATTGGTAAGGGGGATTCTAATCATCAATCCGACCAGCACAAACACCAGGATTTCAAGGGCATTGGTGAGCATATAGCTGAATTCCTGGAGCTGAAACTTTTCCTTGACATAAATATTGCCAAAGAGCAAGCCTAGCGTGGCTACTGAAAGCACGCCATTGCCATTGAGGTTCTCTGCCAGGATATAGGAGAGCAGGGCTGCGGTTATTATTGCCACAGGAGAGAACTCGTGGGAATAAGCCTTCTGCATGGTCTTGAAAACAATCAATCCAACCACCATGCCAGCTCCTACGCCAACCACTATCTGGGCCAGCAGCACAGGAATCTGGGAGATGAAAGAGGAGACGAAATCTCCCTGCCCCTGCATAAGGTTCTTGATAAGGTCAAGAAGGACGAAGGATAATACCAGCACAATGGGCGTGTTCATAACCGCCTCTATCTCGAGCACGTCAAGCGTCTTTTTGGTCTTATCGCTAATATATTCCCTTAGCATGGTAAAGACAGAGCCAGGGTCTGTCTCTATCACGATCACTGCAAACATCACTGCGAATAGTATGTTAATAACACTTAGCTCAGAGAAGAAAAGGAAAACAGTGAAAAAGGTCAGCAGGATGATGCTGAACAGGATAAAGTAGCCTATAATCTTGAAGGAGGATAAAGAGAAAGCGTCCAGCTCACGAAACCTGAATCTTGAGGCGCCGTCAAAAACAATCATCACCAGGGCCAGGGATCCTATGCCGACAAGGAAGGAGGAGTCAAAAATGAACAATGGTTGCTGGTTATAAGAAACCCTTCCAAGGATTATCCCAAGAACCACCAAGAAAAGCACATTAGGTATCCTGAGCTTTTTTGAAAGCAAGGAGCACAATATACCTAGAAGAAGGATGATTGCAATGTTGGTAAGCACTAGTAGCGCATCCATGATTCACCCTCTTTTTTGAGCTAAAAAAATTGAGCTAATGAACATAATTAATGATTAATGAATATTTAATGACTAATCTCCAAGCAGCTTTATAAATTTTTCTTGGAAAAGGCCGCTAATTTCTCAATGCGGCCTTGAAAAAACCGCTTTTTCAATATTATAAGTTCCAAGGTTAGGGGCTTCCAGGAATCCTTCAAGGGCAGCCTCTGCAAGCTTTCCCTGCTCCAGCCAGTCATACAGCCACGCCTCTGTGTATTCTGGCTTTTCCTGGGGAAAGCCAGTGCCCATGCTCACGAGCCATTTCTCATTATAATACTCATGGGCGCCTATGGGCGGGGCAATGATGATCGGGATGCCAAGGGCAGTGTAAAAGCTTAGCTCGCTAGGCTTGGTCCAGAGTATGTCTGTGGTGTGGAGCACGTAGTTGAAGTCCTTGAAATAGGTGTGCTTGTTCCAAGCAAAGACTATCTGCAGGTTATTGCCAAGCCTGGACGCTAATCCCATATGGATTATGTTGCGCCTGTAATATTCTGCCACCTCAAGCCTAGTGCCAGCCGCAAGATTAATCTTTATATCCCCTGCAAGTATCCTATTCTTCAGGCTGGCAAGCATTTTCAAGCCTATGTCTTTCTGGGCGCCTGCTCCACCAATCATAAAGGTGAGTGTAAGCTTGTGATTGCTTTTCTTCTTGTAATGCCTTCCAAGCTTTGCCTTGGCAACCCCCTCATAAACAGAGAGGTACTTTCTCTTTGGGTCAAGGTTAGGAAGCCTGTTGCCAAGATCCTTTTTTAGGACCTGGAGGTCTTGTCCTCCAAGGTTTTCTCTAGGAAGGGGAAATCCTGTCAGGATTATTTTGTTATCAGGCACCCCGTATCTTTTCAGCCTTTTGACTGTGTGCTCACAAGGCGCAAGGTAGGTTATCTTTGTGTGCTTTGAGTCCCTGGAAATCCATGCCCTTGTTATGTCAGTGTCTGTTACTATGCAGAACACCCTTTTAATGCCGCTATGCTCTGCTCCAAGGGCAGGGATAAAGTGCGTGGTAATAAAAGGAAGCTCCTTTCTCTTCACATACTCCATAAGGCTGTGCGTGAGCTTGTTTCTCCTGATAAAATAATCAAGGTTAATGGTTGGAATATCAGGGTAAGACAAATCTATGCTTGAATAATAATCAGGAATTGCTTGTAGCTTGTCGTAAAGCTGAAAGATAAACCTTCCAATCAAGGGCAGGGAGGTCAGCCTGCTAATCCCCTCGTAGAATCCCTGAGCCCTGTGCCAGAGCCGCCTCTCCTTAGGGCTAACTATCTTGTCGCTGTTGGCAGTGAGAATCCTTTCATAAGCTATCTCGTATAGAGGATAGGATGCTCTCTGGTGGCCATAGCCCATATCAACAGTCACAACCCAAGCCTTCCTCATAGCACCAGCCTCTTTTTCAAATATTTAAGTATCCTAACTTAAGAGTATAAAAAGGTTTTGCTTAGAGCCGAGAATTATAGAAAAGTAGAATTAAAGAAAAGCTTTTAAAAAAGCTAGTTTTTCTTATTAAGGATAGAGGCAGATTATCAAAAATGGCAAGAATACTTTACTCCTTAGCCCAAAACGGAAGAGGGCATGCTTCCAGGGGCTATGAAATAATCAGGCGCCTTGCTGAGCAAGGGAACAAAGTCATGGCTTTTACAGGCGGAGACACCTATGAGCCTCTTGAGGTTGCATTGAAAGGCATGCCAAATGTTTCTTTGCACAGGCTTCCTGGCTTCAAATGTACCTATCACAAGAACGGCAAGATTGACTATGCAAAAACATTTTCCAAGAATGTCCCTACCTTCATGTCCTCTGACATAGTTATAAAGAAGCTGAAAAATATTATTGACAAGTATAATTTTGACTTTGCAATAAGCGATTTTGAGCCTTTTCTTCCAAGGGCTGCAAAGGCAAAGAAGCTGAGGTTCATAACCATTGATAACCAGCACAAGCTGGTGTTCGGAAAGCTGAGCATAAAAAAGATAAGGGCAAAATACTTTCCGAGCTACCTTGTGAGCATGGGCGTTATACAGTCAGCCCATCCTTTTGGGAGCAAGTGCATCATAGCCTCGGTTTTCAAGCCAGAGCTAAAAAGGAAAAAGATTGGGAAAACAAGGATAATCGTGGTCGGCCCTCTTATCCGGGATGAGATAGAGAAAGAAAAAAAGAGTGTGACAAAAAATAATTTTGTCCTGATATATGTCAAGCCTGTGCTTGAAAAAGCAATAATCCCATTGCTCAAAGGAGTGGATGCTAATTTTGTCATGTACGTTGCTCACCCTGAAAAATACAGGAAAACCAGCAGGATAACCTACGAAGCCCATTCTGCAGAGGGGTTTGCAAAGGACATGGCAAGGTGCAAGGCAGTGATATCAAGCGCAGGAGAGCAGCTAATGTCAGAAGCCATTTACCTAGGCAAGCCATTGTTCCTGATGCCTGAAGGTGGGCAGTTTGAGCAGATATTTAACGGCTACTGCGTTAAGACAGCAGGTTTTGGCGACTATAAGGACATAATTAATGTTGAGAAAGATGACATAGCAAGCTTCCTGAAAAACCTGCCTGCTTACGAGTCTAAAATAAAAAAGATGAAGATAATTAATAGCATCGACGAGGTCATGAACATAATCTATTCTGAGCTGAAAAAAGGATTGGCTCAAAAGCAAGAATTAAAAAAGAAAGCGCTTAGGAAGGCTATGAAAAAGGCTTTGAAGAAGGCTCTTAGGAAGAAAAAGAAGGAGCAGGTGGCTCTGAAGAAGAGAAAGAAGAAAGCCCTTAAGAAAAGGTGATGCACCATCAGCAAAACTAACAAAGAGTTAAGCATAATCATTCCTACTTTTAATGAGGAAAAGTATCTTCCTCGATTGCTTAAGTCAATCAAAGCCCAGGATTTCAAGGATTATGAGATAATAGTTGCTGATGCAAACTCAAAGGACAAGACTAGAGAGATTGCAAGGAAATATGGGTGCAAGGTTGTGCAAGGCGGTTTGCCATCAAAAGGAAGGAATAACGGCGCAAGGCACGCGAGCGGAGAGTATTTCCTATTCCTGGACTCTGATGTTGCGCTGCCGCCAGGCTTTCTCAGGGAAAACCTTGAAGACTTCAAGAGCAAAAGGCTAGCCTGCGCAGGGGTTTGGGCAATGCCGCTCTCAAAAAAGCCTTCAGACAGGTTCATCTTCTTGAGCGGAAGCTTTTTCCAGAACGCGTTAAAAAAGCTCAAGCCCTTTGGGATTGGCTGGTGCATATTCATAACCAGGAAAGCCTTTAAAAAAATAAAGGGGTTTGATGAAAGCATCCTTGTAGGAGAGGACATCGACCTGACAACCAGGGCCAGCAAGCACGGAAGGTTTGATGTTCTCAAAAAAAAGAGAGTATACGTATCTGTGAGAAGGCTTGAAAAGGAAGGCAGGCTTAATTATTCCTCAAAGAGGGTTAAAACCTTCTTCTACGACCTGACTGGCAAGAAGATGACTGTGAAGGATAAGGAAGTAGAGTATGATTTTGGAGGCTATGACAAGGTAAAGCGAAGAAAAAGAGCTAAAAATCTGTTTAAAAAATCTTTTTAATCCAAAACTTTTATAATCAATAAAGAATACACTCTTCTCATGGAGCTTTTCAACCAGATAATCAAGAGAATAAAGCCGGAGCAGGAAGCATTCATCGAGGCAGATGAAACAATAAGAAAAATCAATGAATTGCTGAAAGCGAACAGCATCAATGCTGAGTGCATGGCAGGAGGAAGCTATGCCAAAGGCACAATCCTGAAGAATGACTTTGACATTGACTTGTTTGTGAGATTTGATTATTCATACAAGGAAAAAGAAAAAGACATCTCCAAGCTGCTTGCAAAAGCCCTTGAGCCGTTGAAGCCAACACTGATTCACGGCAGCAGGGATTATTACCAGCTCAGGAGGAAGAGCTTGCTCTTCGAGATAATACCTGTGCTCAGGATTGCGGATTACAAGCAAGCAGTGAATGTGACTGACATGAGTCCTTTGCACGTAAGTTATGTAAAAAAACATTTTGAAAAAAACTCAGGGCTTGCTGATGAGATAAGATTAGCGAAGCAGTTTTGCAAAGCAATAGGGGTTTATGGCGCAGAGAGTTATATACGCGGCTTCTCAGGCCATGTGCTTGACTTGCTATTAATATATTATGGCAGCTTTGAAAATTTGCTGATGCAAGCATCAGTCTGGGGCAGCAGGGCTATTATTGATATTGAGAAGCACCTGGCAGAGCCATTAAAGCAGCTTAACAAGTCAAAGACCCAGTCTCCGCTCATAATTGTTGACCCTGTGCAGCCTGACAGGAATGCTGCAGCCTCTGTGAGCAGGGAGAAATATGAGCTTTTCAAGAAAAAAGCCAGGGAGTTCCTGCATGCTCCTAGCGAGGGTTTCTTTGTGATAAAAAGGATTGATGTCAAGGCTCTCAAGGCAAGGGCTAAGGATGAGTGGCTGGTTTTGTTAAAAATAAAACCTCTGGAAGGCAATGAGGATGTTGTTGGCACCAAGGTGCTGAAATGCTTTGAGCATGTTGAGAAGCAGCTCAGAAAGCATGATTTCAAACTGATTGAGAAGGGTTGGGAGTTTGATGTTGATGAGAGTATAATATATTATATAGTAAAGAAGGAAAAGCTGTCAACTAATAAAATCCTAACAGGCCCTCCTGTGAAAGTGAAAAAGAATGCTGAGATGTTCAGGAAAAAGCACAAAAAGGTTTTTGAGAGGCAGGGAAGGCTTTATGCAGAGGAGAAGCGAAAATACAATACTCCTGACCAGCTAGTCAAGGATTTGACCAAAGAGAGCTATGTTAAGGAGCGCGTTAAAGCAGTTAGCATAAGCAAATAAGCAGGTAAACTGTTTTAAGTAAATAGACTATTTTAATTCTTTCTTGCCCTTTTTCCAGTGCCTTAGGATTTCAACAATGGTCGGTATCATTGAGACAACAATGATGGCTATTATTGCCAGCGCAAAATTTTCCTTGACAAAGGGTATGTTGCCGAAGAAATAGCCTGCAAACAAGAATACCAATACCCACAGGATTCCTCCTATTATGTTATAAAATAGGAACTTGAAATACTTCATTGTGCCAATGCCTGCAAGGAAAGGGGCAAAGGTCCTGACAATTGGTATGAACCTTGCAATCACAATGGTCAAGCCTCCATACTTGTCATAGAACTGCTGGGTCTTGTCAAGGTAATCCTTTTTTATGAGCTTAGGCTTGGACTTAATGATTTTCCTGCCAATAAAATGCCCGATAGAGTAATTAACGCTGTCGCCAAGGATGGCTGCTAATGAGAGCAGCACCAACAGCAGGGTTATATTCAAGGAGCCGACTGCTGCAAAGGCTCCAACAGTGAAGATGAGCGAGTCTCCTGGAAGAAAAGGAGTGAAAACAAGCCCTGTCTCCAGGAAGATGACTACAAAAAGGATTATGTAAATCCAGGTGCCAAAGGAATTAATAAGCTCTGGAAGGAACTTGTCAAGGTGCAGGACAATGTTGATGAAGTCTGTGACAATACTCATAATCAGATAATAGTGATAAAGAGTTTAAAAGATTTGTGAATAATGCGAGTATAAAACTTTATAAACCATTGTTTCTTTCCTTCAAGGCCTATATGCTCAATGAAAAATTCAGGAAAAACCTGATGGAAACAGGGTTTGAGGAAATAATTGGCCAGGCAAAAGTCAAGGCTCAGCTA
>DATEYH010000116.1:0-3165 GCA_035256305.1 Candidatus Nanoarchaeia archaeon | reverse complement strand
TTGCCAGTGGAATGCTTTTATTACCAGCTTCACTAGCATTGGCAGGTCAAGGTTCTTCCCTGCTGCTTTCTTTGACCTGTTAACATTAATCTCATTGTTCCTTGTTTTGAATTTAGCTTTCTTCATAATTAACACTATAAGCGCCCCTGCTCTTCCCCAGATTATGAACATCATGGATTTGCAGCAGGCAGGCGACTCAGAGGCTGCGCAGCAGGCAGTCTTGGAATACGCTCCCTTGCTTAACAAAATCCTATGGATTTCATTGATAACATTAGTAGTGGCCTTCTTGTTGTCACTCTTCTTTATTTCTGCTTTTTACGGCAGGGCCTGGGCCCTTGCTACTGGCAAGAATCCTGGCAAATCATTCATAAGAAAGCTTTTCCTTATTAACCTATTATGGACCCTCGGATGGGTTATCATATTGCTAATCACTGGCAGCATCTTTGTCACTGAAATAGCAGCTGTCATCGTGCTGTTTGAGATGCTGTTCTTCTTTTACATGGACCCTCTCCTAAGAACGATTTTTGACAACAGCAAGAATACCAGGCAGAACTTCTCTGCCTTCTTCAAATTAGCTGGCAAGCTCCACTGGTTTGTATTCTTCATAATATCAGGAGTAATCCTTGCAGTCGTATTAATCCTAATCCTTAACGTGTTCATAAACATTACGCTCTTATTTGCATTATTAGCCATTATCTTTGCCTTGCTTTTTATTGGCTGGCACAGGAATTATGTTATAAGCCTTGTTGATAGCATGAAATAAAAAATTAGTTCAGGTGTTTTGAAAATGTTAAAAAGAGGTGGAAGGAAAGCTCAGATTACGTTGTTCGTAATCATAGGATTAATCATTGTTCTTGTATTCTTGTTTATTTATTTCTTATTCATTAAGAAGTCAGCTGTTCCTGAAGAGTTTAAGACAGAAACCATTCCAGAGGAGTTCAAGCCTGTCAGAGAATATGTTGAGGCTTGCGTCCACAAAATCGGAGTTGAAGCTGTGAAGAGGATGGGCGCTCATGGAGGCTACATTGATCCTTTGGATTACGAGCTTACGCCGATTACTCTCAGGTTCAGCTCTGTTAATCCTACTCGCTACGAGCTTGTCTCATTATCAGGAGATTCTGCCGGAGCAGTGCCTTACTACCTTTATGTCCCAGGAGATTCAGGCTACCTTAATTACGGCTTGGGCTCACTGGCGCCTACTATTGAGAGCATGCAATACCAGATGAACGTGTACATCAGCAGGGAGCTTCCTGGATGCGTTGGCGAGTTTGCAAGCCTGGAAGAGCAAGGCTTTGATATTAGTGCTGATAACATAGGCATAATAACCAACTCCCTTATAAGGGAGGAGATGTTTGAGTTCCAAGTCACTTATCCTCTTAATGTCACCAAGTCTAGTCTCAAGAGCAAGATCACCAAGCACCAGGACACCTTGAGGTTTCCTTTCAAGAAATATTATGAGCTTGCTATTAGCGTTATGGCTGCTGAGTTATTAACCCAATACCTTGAGAGCTTCACTAACAGCCTTATCAATTATCACTCAGGCATGAACCCTAATCTCCTTCCTCCAGTTATAGAGTACACTAATGCTCCTTATGTCCTTACCTGGAGCAATTCCAAGGCAAGGAATGACCTGAACAGCTTGCTGATGAGCTATACTCCTGCATTGCAGGTAGTTGGAACAAAAGGCTATGAGCCAATACCTTTGAGCGGCAATGAGGTTGAAGACGGCTTCTACAAAAGCCTGAGCATGGAAATCTTTAATGAAACGCTTCCTGACACAGCAATAACATTCTTCTACGTCACTAACGCCTTAAAAATGAAAGTCCAGCCTTCAAAAGGAGAGCTTATAAGACCAAGCATAGAGGTTAAGAAAGGCAACCAGCTCATACCCCAGAGCGAGTTCAACACCTACAAGTTCTACTATGACGTAGCTTATCCTGTGATTGTTGAGATACGCGGAAGAGAGCCAGCAACCGACATACCAGAATACAGCTTCCTCTTTGCCCTTGAGTCAAACCTTATAGAGAACAAGGCAGCGCTTGCCTGGAACCTGGGCATGGGAACAGTAGAATGGGACTACTCATATATCAATGCGACTTACACCTTCCCTGAGGGAAGCTTTTTTGACGAAGAAGGAGAGCCAATAGCAACTGAGCCGAGAAGCACTGCCAAGAGCTTGTTCTGTGACGAAGACACCTGGATCTCAGGAAACGTTAGCGCCAAGATAGTTGACACCACCACAGGAGCTCCTCTCAAAGAAGTGAGTGTTAGTTATGGCTGCGGAGACTATGATGAATGCTGGGTTGGAATCACAGACGAGACAGGAAACTGGGAAGGAAAGATTCCATTATGCAGAGGAGGCTACCTCTCATTTTCAAAAGAAGGCTATGGCTCAAAGAGCATAATGCTTGATGCAGAGGAAGGAAGAGCTATAGCATTAACAACCCAGTCAATAGACAGGGTAAGAGAGCTGGCAGCGACTGCAAAGAAATATGACATTAACAAAATCTACACCAGGAATGATGACTGGGAATGGATTGAAGGAGTTGACAGTATTGGCGCAATGCAGGACATTAACAGTGATGCTGAGCAGGTAATCGTATCAATAACCCAGACAGGATTTGAAGCAGGCGCCAACCCAATATCCAATACAATAATCTTTGGAAAAGAAGGAGTGAATGAGCAAAACATACAGCTTGTTCCAGGAGATTATGAAATAACAGCCACGCTCATAGACCATGATGGAGTGTTCATACCGGGGAACTGCTCAAGAGTATGCACCGCTGATGTTCTTGTTTGCTTTGATTACACATACTTCCCTAATGATAATGTTGAGATGAAGCCAGCACCCTGGGGAGGAGCAGAGATTAAGCCAGAAACAACAGGCTTGTTCAGGATTACATCTGAGCAGCTTGACAACAGCCAGGGAATAGAGTTCAGAGTGATAAAGCTGCCGAACCTCCAGTACAGCACCCCAGCAGGAGGATGCATCGAGCAATTAGAGGAGATGAACAAGATAGCTGATTACTCAACAAAGTACAAGGACAGCATAATGCCAGTGTTCAATTAATGAATGAAGAGGAATAATTAAATGGTTGACCAGCTTTTGAAATACGTCGAGGAGCAATTAGCAAAAGGCTACAAGCCAGAGAATATTAAGACTAC
>DATEYH010000115.1:0-8221 GCA_035256305.1 Candidatus Nanoarchaeia archaeon | reverse complement strand
TAAAGCAAAAGGTTGCAGAGCTAAATCAGGGAGTTGTTGCGCATGAGAAAGAAAGAATATTCCTAGATTTTGCGTCTAGTGCAGAGGAAAAGATTCTTGGGCTAATAGCGCCGAATATTATTGGCTTGGACGAAGTAAAAAAAGCAGGCTTAATACAGCTCTTTGCAAAAGAAAAGTCACACATCCTGCTTTTAGGAGACCCTGCGACTGGAAAGACAGACATACTGAGGAGCATTTCTGAGCTCGCGCCCATAAGCAGCTTTGGCCTTGGCAGCGGAACAAGCAAGGCAGGTCTGACAGTCACGGTTGTTGGAAAAGAGGCTGTGAAAGGAATCCTGCCCTTAGCCAATAACGGCGTGGCTTGCATTGATGAGCTCAACCTGCTCAAGAATGTGGACAGGGCAGGCTTGCTCAACGCAATGGAGAAAGGCTTCATAACTTACGATAAAGCAGACTCCCACCTCAAGCTGGATGCTAATGTGAATGTTTTCGCAACAGCCAACCCTGAAGGAGAGAAGTTCATAGGAAGGACTATTGAGGTGCTGAAACAACAAGTGCCATTTGACTCTGCCCTCCTAAGCAGGTTCCATCTAGTATTCTTGATAAGAAAGCCAAGCACAGAGGAGTTCCTAAAAATAACTGACAAAATAATCAAAGGAGAAAAGAAGGGCGTCAGCAGCAAGGACAAGCAGTTTGTCAATGAGTACGTTGCCTACGCACTAAAGAAGAACGTTGAGTTTGACAAGAACTTAAGCTCCTTAATCCAGGGCTTTGTCTCGGATGTGAAAAAGGATGAAGAACAGTTCCTGGTTGAAATAAGCCCCAGGATGGTGATTGGCATAATGAACCTTGCCAGGGCAGCGGCCAGGATGAGGCTCAAGGACAAGGTCGAGCGCGAAGACATAATAAAAATCCTGAAGATATTCAACTTTGCGCTTTATATCAAGAAAGATGAGCGCGAAAAATAACAATAAAAAAATAGCAATCTTGCTTCTTATTTTTATCACTCTACTGAATTCCTGCACTTACTACACCTCAGATGAAAATGAGAGCTCTTATGCAGGGAATACCTCGGGTGAGGGATATAATATTATCATAACTATTAACCAGACAAAGAACACTAGCGAGGACGGCACAGCCATTGTGCTTAATGAGAGCAAAACAATAAACCTGAGCGAAGAGCAGCCTGAGGAAGAATCAGAGCCAACAAGCGCAAGAACCAGCGAGGTAGAGTTCTACTTCCTGCTAAAAGGCAAAGCCTACTTTAGGCATGTGCTGAAAGAGGAAGAAAGCAAAACCTACAATATGACCGGCTACCTTGTAACCATAACGCCGATAATCATAACCCAAGACAGCGTGAAGTTCCTGATTAATAATTTCACAACTAAATCTCTTGCAGAGGACGAGTCTGACAGCACTCCGGAGTTTGAGATAATTGTGAGCAATATCTATTACAGGACTTGAGCCTAAAGAAATTCCGGGGGCGGGACTCTTTTCTTCTTAATGTGTCGGGTGACTACAAAAGCCTCAAATGTAGACACCTAACCAAAAAGTATTTAAATATGTAGTCACCTATTATCAGTATGCACCTGGAAAAAAGAAAAGTCGGGAAGAGAATCAAGTATTTTCTTGCGCATTCTTACAGGGAAGGCAGGAGAGTGCACAAGTTCAGGAAGTACTTGGGGCAGGACCTAAAACAAGAGCTTCTCAAGGAAAGAACCAGAATAGCAGAAAAGCTTATCCTGGAAGAGATTCACAGATACAAGATAATCCAGGACCCGCTCACTTTAGAGCTTTCAGACCAAGAGCTTGCTGACATTCAGCTTCTTGAAAAACAAATTCCTTTAAAGATAAGCCATTTATCTAAGACTGATTGGGATACTTTCTCAAAAATATTCACCTATAATACGAATGCAATTGAAGGCAGCAAACTGAGCATTAAAGAAGTGGATGACCTTCTTGGGAAAGACAAGTGGCCTGACAAGTCAAAGGAGGATATTGCAGAAGCCTTCGGAGTTGACGAAGCCATAGCTTACATCAGGAAAACCAAGGAGCACCTTTCAATCGAGCTTATACAAAAGATTCATAGGATTGTGTTTAAGAACTCTAAGCCTTTTGCTGGGCAGGTAAGGAAAAAAGGCGAGGAAGTGGTTGTGATGGACGGCGCGGGTCGTGTAGTTCATGAAGGCGCTCCGCAGGCAAGAATAAGCCACCTACTGAGGGAGTTAATCAGATGGTATGATGAGAATAAAGGAAGGTATCCTGGATTAGTGCTTGGAGCAGTAATTCACAATCAATTTGAGAATATTCACCCGTTCAGGGATGGTAATGGGAGGGTCGGGAGGATATTGCTAAATAATATTCTGATAAAGCACAACCTCCCGCCGATTAATATAGACTTCAAGAACAGGCAAGAATACTATGACTCGTTGCAAGCCTATGAAAAGAGCCATGACATAAAGCCAACCTTGGAATTATTCATGAAAGAATATGCTTCTCTAAAGAAAAAACTGGGTGACTACAGATAGCCTGAAATGTAGACACCAAGTTTCCTGTTAACAGTATCAAATCTACTCAGCGCCGGGGCAGGGGACTTCTTATTTATATCATCAGAAGTATTGGTATGATTGATCTGCTTCCTTGCTCTTTCACTATCTCTTTTGCTTTGTCCATTCTTTCTGTGTTCAGATAATATTTATGCCCGTATTTCTTCTTTTTTCCTATTATTATTCTTTGCTTGATGAGCGCGTCAAGCACTTTTCTGCCGATGGATTTATCTGGTAAGCCATCAAGGAGATTGTCTTCGTACATTGAGCCTGCTCCCCAGCAGCCTGTGGAATAAAGCTTTCTCACTAGGGTCCTACTGTATTTGATGTATTCACTCTTCTTTATTCTAGGCATCGTTAACACGATGCTTTTCTTATTTATAAATGTTAGGTCGTAAAAAAGACCCTTAAGGGTCAAAAACGAAACCTTTAAATATTATTCAAGCAACCTATGATGTTATGGAGAGCATTTTTTTGAAAAAGGAAGGAGCATCACCTAAGAATAGAATATTGGATTTTTTAATAGTCTCACAAGAGTTTGATTACTCATTAAAGGATATTGCGAAGTTCTCCAAACTCGGATATACCACCCTAAAGAAACTGAAGAATGAGTTAGTAAAGGAAAAATGGATTGTACTAACAAGAACTGTTGGCAAGGCAAAGATGTATAAGTTAAATGTTAACAATAAGAAAGTCCAAAAATTCATGGATTTCTATTGGAGTGTTGTTGAGTCTGAAGCCGAAGAGCAACCCAAAGCAGAGCATGTTAACACAGGCAGAGTTGGCGTTCCTGTCTCTGCAAGAAGCTTATGATTCTTCACGGGATTTGATTACACATCAAAGTCAGGGGGGGATTCAATTTTTCTCAAAAAGATAAATAATAAAAATAAGTCGGTATTCTCAAAAGTAAAATGCCAATCTTCGTAGTTCAGCGCCACTCAGCGCGTAATTTGCACTTTGACTTCAGGCTTGAGCTTGACGGAGTTCTTAAGAGCTGGGCAATACCCAAGGAGCCTTCGAATGAACCTGATGTAAAACGTTTGGCCATACTGGTGGATGACCACGACTTGTCCTATAAAGATTTTGAGGGCACAATAGAGGAAGGAAGCTATGGAGCAGGAAAGGTGGAAATCTGGGACAAAGGAACTTATGAAATGGAGACAAGAAAAGAGCACAAGATGGTTTTCTTCCTGCACGGCAAGAGGCTAAAGGGCAGGTACACTATCCTAAGATTTGAGAAGGCTGGGCCTAATAATTGGCTTCTTTTTAAGACAACAGCGAACCGCCGTTTGAGTCTGTAGTCCAATGTTTTACAACTCTCGTAGGGCTTGGCGGTTCGCTGAGGTGAGAAATTCTGCGAAATTTCCCACAAAAGAAGAGCATAAGATAAAGAAATGAGGCGTTAAGCCTAATTTATGATTAAATTACAGTTATTCTCAATATAAATAGTTTGGTTTGTAATTGGGCGCTCCATGCCTGTCACGTTAATAGTTGCATTAAACCTCACATAGCCAGTTCCTGTGAAGTTAAGATAACCCGTGGTTATGTCACAAGCACTAGTGATGTTGCAGCTGTGGCTCATGTTAATAACCCAGCTAGTGCCTGCGTCCGGGCAGGTGCAGCTGCTTTCTTCCTGTGATTGCTCTTCACCAAAGCTCACATAGCTGCTCTGATTGGCTACTACGAGGTAGCTCATGTTAATCCAGCCGTCATTTCTGGCTGTGTTCGAGATTCTGGCTTCATCCATTGTGCCACCATAATAATAGGCACTAGTATTGGAAGCAATTTTTCCGAAATTAAGGTTATAAGCACTGCTTACTGGCGTGAATATTTGTGCAACTGGCGTAGCGTCAGAAATACCATCTGCATACATGCGCAAATAGGTACCATTCCAAGTAAATGCTACGTGGTGCCAAGCAGTATCATTTAATTTTCTAGTGGTAGTTATCTGGGTGTTATTTGTTTCATTGGCAATTTCTCCCCATATTCGGCTGTCTCCGGGTTGCACTACTCCAAGGGTATATCCGTTTAAGTCACTATACCAATTACCCTTTGATATGATGCCGGCATTATCACCCTGAGCACTGTATTTTAGCCATGTCTCAACTGTTCCTGTGGTTGTTAATTGTAGATTAGAAGAATTTCCCATATTAATGTAATCATTATTGCTGTCGAATTCGTCTGCTCCATCTATCCTTCCTGATGAGTTCAGTGTTACTCCTCCGCTTTGGTTTCCGTTGTTTGCGTTGCTTGTGCTGTCTGTTGCGTTCACTCTTTGCATGTGCCATACTCCTGCGTAGTTGTTGTCCCATACTCCTGCTGGGTTCTCTCCAGAGCTAACTGCTGTGTTGTTTTTGTAGTAGATGCTTATTGTTGTTCCTGTTGTTAGCAGGCTTGGTATCCTTGTCCATATGTGTGCTCTAGTGCTGGTGGTGTAGTTCTCTATCTCATAATCAAGAGCGCTTCCTCCGTTGCTGCAGCTTGTGCTGTAGAACCTTATGTCTTTGAAGTCTGCTAGCATGTCACTGTCATATGTCAGGTTGATGTAGACCGGGAAGTTGGTCAGGTTTTCTGCTGTTGGATTAGTTATGGTTATGTTCTTGCACCTGTCAAATGAGCTGTTTGCCCATCCGCCTCCTGCTTCTCCTCCTTCGGTTACTGTGTATTCCAGGAAACTATTATAATCAGGAGCAAAGTCATAGCTAGTGGATGTTGAGCCTGTTTCAAAGGTTATATTAACAACACTGCCATTAGTCATGTTGATTAAAGAAAGGTTAGCGCTTATCTCTATAGTGTTGGAGTTGTTGCTGTAATTACAAGCGCCTATTGTTCCATTAGTATAGTTGTAAATCGTGCAAACGCTATTATTGACTTGCAGCCTGTAATCATACAAGAAAGGCAACAATCCTCCTCCAGCAGTGTACTGGCTGCCGGTAGTCGGGTCATTAGTGCTAATGTAGACTGCGTAATAATTAGAAGCATCACTGAAATCTATGCTGCCGTTAACACCGATTCTGGCGAATAAGTAAGTGTTGTTGTTAGCCAAAGAATAATTGGCAATGTCAAAGTTATTGCCCCCTCCTCCTGAGCTTGAAGAGCTTGGGTTGGTTATGTCAACCTTGAGGTAGTCTGTGTAAAGACCGCCACTGGCAGAAGGAGTTTCAGGACCATATCGAAACATTATGTGCACGTGGCTCTGATTCAAATAATTTTGCACACTTCCTGATTCCCATTGAGTCAGGTTCCAAGGAGTGCTCTTAAGGCTTGAAGCTTGCACTAAGACAGTCCACATGTGATTTGTTTCATTCCAGATGCTTATGTTTCCTAAGCTTTGACTACTATTATCAAATCCATCCCACCTTACAGTCAGATTTCCTTGCTGGTCTGAAGAATTAATTTTTATATGAGCAACATAACAAGTTTCTATCCCTGAGCCGAGTCCTGGCTCGGGCATTACAAAATAAGAACTGTCAAAGTACCACACACCCGCGTATTCTGTATTCTCAATTTGATTTACCTGGGGCATCAACCCTGAGTGAGGATCCCAAGGGTCCTGAACAGTACACGCGCCAAAGGATGAATCAGAAATTCTGGTAAAATTATATTTTTCCGCACTATTCGTCGTATTAATCCCTTTGTAATCATAGGTGCTGCCAGGCAGGGTTATGTAGGTGTCGTAGATAGCACATACAGCATCCGTTATGTCCTCCTTAAGTATAACGCCTCCATCACTGTTTATGAAATCACTATCCAAATCAGTTACCATTACAATTGAGACAGCTTCAAAACCAGGTTTAGAAAAATTATAAAGATAAGAATAGCATTCACTGCTTAAGTATAATTTAGCATTACTTGTTTGTCCATCTGGCAAATCAAATGCGTAGTTAACCCATCCATAACCACCCGTAGAACAATCCAAATTATAAAGAGTACTAACATCTCCGTAATCATAGTCCATTGCATTTTCAGGCACCGTTGTTCCAACATTACAACCGCCTGAGTCTGCTACCACATTCACAGGCCTCTTGTACTGAAGAGTGCTAGTGCCTCCGCTCCCAGAATCTCCTAAAATATCATTAATGCTGGTAATGCTGCCCCAGTCAGTGAATTCTCCGCTAATGTTTATGTCTGTTGCTTGGCTAAGGTTTAGGATTGGAGTGAAGTTTGTTTGCGCTGTGGTGCTTGCTCCTTCTGTGATGTTTGCGAATATCGTTATGTTATACGTTCCGGCTATGCCGAAGTTGACCGTGTATGAAGCGTTCCAGTAAATGCTGCCGCTTGAATTAGTCATAGAATAATTAGCTGCGCTTGTTCCGTTTGGGTAGTAGATTCTTGCAACTACTTTGTCGAGGTTTTTTCCTGTGTCTGACGTGACATTAGCTGATATGTTGATGGCTGTGTTGTTGAGGGCGAATCTTGGTGTGACTTGTTGATTATTCAAGATTACTGGGCTTCTTACAGTGAATTCTTGTGTGTCTGTCATGTTCCATAAGCCGTCAGTGTCGTTGGCGTAGAACTTCCATTGCACTGTTGTTCCTGCACTGGCAGTTATTTGAGTGATGTTCTGTGATACATTGCTTGTTCCTGAGAAAGCAGTCAGCGTGGAGTTGGCCCATGTCCCTGTTTGGTTGATTGAGAAGATGTAGCCTGCTAACCCGTCAGTGTCAGTCCAGCTGGTGTTGAACATTATGTAATCGTTTTGGTAAATGTTTGTGGCGTTCTTCTGTGGATTTGACCAGCTCGGGGCGGTGATGTTAATCTCTTTTTTTGCCAGCATGTCGTCCACCCAGAAGTATTCTGCGTTTCCTCCGCTTCCAGATAGTTGCACTGCATTTCTTATTCTTACTGCGAATCCTGAGTGGAGGTATTGAGGGTCTGTTATGGTGGAGTTGGTTGCGGAGTTGTAATAAATCCATGTGTCTTCTGTGGCTGTGCTTCCTAGATCTGAGATTTCGTCCCAGTTTCCGCTGCTGTCGTTATAGTACAGCAGTATGTCGCCGGCATCGCAGTCATCATCCCTGTAATAGAATGTGATGTATAGTTTATTGGCGTTTGAGGCGTTTATGGAAATTGTTGTTAAGTTCCCTATTGTTCCGCTATTATTCATTACTGCTGAGAAAGTTCCTGAGTTTTTTTGCCCTGTTGTTCTGTTCCAGCTTCCAGTAACGCTCCAGTTTGTGGCTATATCTCCTTCAAAGCCATCGTTGAATATTGTTCTGTTAATGACAGCGGCGCTAGCTGGTTTTAATGTAAAGATAAGGATAAAAAGCAATAATAGGATTAGCTTGATAGCAGGCTGAGAGCTGGGGCTCTGAGAATGAGGTTTGTTGGTTTCCGAATGAAACCTTGTAAAGCTTTGCCCTGTGTTGGTTTCTGAAGGAAACCTCAAAAAGCGAAGCTTTTTGCTGGTTGGAGAGCTATTTCTAGTCGAGGTATTATTCCTAGTTACTCGGGGTAACTTCAAAAGGCTTTTCTGACTTTTGCTAACTAGATCTAGTTTTCCTCTTCTCATAACTCTCCAACTCTCAACCTGTTTTTTTTAAAATTTTAAATGAAATCTATGAGCATGAAAAAATAAAATATTTTTAACTGCCTGTGCAAATCTTGCCGCCGCTGTCAAAGACTATGCAGTTGACTGCGCTCACGTTATAGGTAGTGGCGTTGATGTTGCCGTT
>DATEYH010000114.1:0-6178 GCA_035256305.1 Candidatus Nanoarchaeia archaeon | reverse complement strand
CACGCCTGGTCATTATCACACCCTAGCCCTGGCGGAGATCAAGTTTTAGGGGATACTATAAGGGATGAGAAATCCAAGAGCACAGAAGACAAGGCTGGAACAAAAATGGCCTTTGAGCAGGTAATCAAGATTTTAGAGTCTAAGCTTTCAGAAAGGGAAATTTATGTTCTTAAGGCAAGATACGGCCTGAACAGTGATTCATACGATAAAACCCTTGAAGAAATTGGCCAGGAGCTCGGGCTTACTCGTGAACGAATAAGACAAGTAGAGGCAAAAGCACTAAGAAAGGCAAGATATACAATCACAAAGAAATACAAAAAATTCTATAATCCTGATAATGATTCCAGGATTCGAGATTATAATGAATTAAGATAAATTAATATTTATTCTAGCGCTCGTAAGGAAGCATCCTCTTAACGTTAATAGGAAGCACGCCTTCCTCGAACTCAAGCTTGGCAATCTCCACAGGATTGTAATGCAGCTCTTCAAGCTGCTTAGGAGTTAGCTTTATCATGAAAGGAGCTCCCATGCTTATCTGCAAAGCCCTGGAGCCTATCAGTCTTGCCTTCTCAAACTTGGTGTGCTCTTCGTCCTTCAAAGGTTCTATCTCGAATGTCATTCTCCCAAGGCCTCTGTTAGTTTTTTCCTAAGCTCGTGACTCTTTTTAATGGCGAGGTCTATCATCTCATTTATATCTTTTGTGGTGAGGCTGGCGTCTCCTCCCTTTTGCATGGCGCAAAGAGTGTCATCCTCAAGCACGCTCACAGTAAGCCTTGCGTCCAGCACTTTCTCCTCAGCCTCAGTAGGGTCGACTATGAAGCTCTCGCCGATCTTGAGCACAGTGACAGGCAAGGGCATGCTCATAATCGGCAGCCTCTGCTTGGTCCTCTTGCCAATCACCATCTTGTCATCCTTTACCTCGAGCATCTTGGCATCCTTTAAGGCTGCAAGAGCAGCCAGCCCGCCAATATCAATAAGGTTGCCGTCGTGGTTCAAAGGCAGAACATCAATCATTACCATCCACACCTTTTCACCTGCCTTTAGGCAGAGCTTCTTGGTGTCAATGGCCTTGCCCTCCCTTATTCCCCTGTCAATCACCCTGGCAACTTCTATGGAGTCAATCTTAGGAGGGCCTCCTTCAAACTCAGGATTGGATAAAGGCAGCATCTCGCTGCCAACCATCATCACTCCGTCTTCCTGCGAGTCAGGATAAGGCTCTCCGAGACTTAGCTTAATCCCTGCTATGAGCTCTGTGTCCCCGCACCTTACGCGAGCGCTTCCCTCAGCAGTAGCCACTGCTCCTGTTGTGATCTCAATATTCCTGAACTCCTCTTTCTTTCTTCCGTCAAGGCGTATGCCTTTTTTTAATGCCTCATTAATATGAGCCTTTAAGTCTTCATTCATCTTAATCCACCTTTTCACTAATTAATTCACTGGTAGTTACATTAGCATCATTCCATTCCTTATACTTTGATTTCAAAGCCTTTCTCTGGACCTCAGCAATCTTTTTCAGAGCAGGCTTAACAGACTCAAGTGCCTTGAACAATTCCTCCTTTGACACTTTTCCGTCCATCTGCAAAAGAGTTATCTCCTCTGTGCTAGGAACCATTGCCACTGGTATGTCAGCCACTTCCATGTCTGTGATGTGCTCTTCCTCTCCGTCAAGGTCAACAGCTATCTGGTGGTCAATAACTCCTGTGCTCACAGCAGCCACCATGTCCTTCATGGTGATGCCTGCGTCTGCAAGAGCAATTGATGCAGCGCAGATGCCTGCGCACCTTGAGCCAGCATCAGTCTCAGTCAGCTCAATGAATACATCAACCACAGCATTGGGATAATCCTCGAGATGAACCACTGGGAACAAGGCCTTTTCTGTGACCATGCTTATCTCCTTGCTCCTCCTGCTAGGCCCAGGCCTAACCCTTTCCTCTGCGCTGAAAGGCATCATGTTATAATTGCACCTAAGGATTCCTCTCTTAGGGTCCTGTATGTGCTTTGGGTGGCATTCCCTTGGGCCGTAAACAGCAGCATAGGCAGTTGTCTTTCCAATCCTGAAGGAAGCGCTTCCATCAGCCTTCTTAATAACTCCTGCCTTTGCTTCTATAGGCCTTGTCTCATCAAATCCTCTGTTGTTTAATCTTTTAGTATATTTTGTCATGATAATCAATCCTCTCTAATACCTTCCCCTATCCCTTCTCTCAAAGCGCCTCTCTCCTCTGCGCTCATAAGGCCTACGCTCATAAGGCCTTCGCTCATACCGTCTCTCCTCCCTAGGCCTTTCCTCCCTATGCTCCTCGCTCATGCTTTCTTGCTCAAGCTCAGCCTCAGTAGGGATTTCAAGCTTCCTGCCTGTGACTTTCTCAAGGTGTTCCTTGATTTTTTCTGTCAGCCCGCTTATATGGGAGTTCTCCTCGATAAGATTGACTGCGTTAACAGCTATCACTTCCATCTCAGGCTCTCCGCTAAGCCAGGCAATCCCGTTCTGACCGACGATTATCTTGCAGTCAGTAGCCTTCTTGATAAGGGAGACCATTGAGCCTTTCTTTCCGATAATCCTGGGCACCTTGTGGGTGTTGACATAAATAATCCTCCCTCCCTTGAGCTTGTGCAGGCCAGGGCCCTTGCAAGTCACATCAACCAGGTTCTGGCTGGTGACATTGGTAATCTTGAGCACAACATAATCATCAAGCTCAAAATACTTGGTCAGGTCTTCGCCCTTGGGTATGTAGCTAAAGCTCGCATCCTTCAACGGGAGAACAGCAGGGTAAGCGCTGTTAATGTCAAGCCTCCAGCCGCTCATAAGAATGTCAATAACCTTGCCTATAACCACATCGTACCTCTTTGGCAAATACCTTCCTGACAAAGGAACTGTCTTCAATACCTTGCCTTCTAACATTAACAATCCCAGGCGATTGGCGAGTATGTCGTCGCCCAGCCTGTAACTGCCTGCTCCTGGAAGGTAATCCATTCCCTGGGCCAGCACTTCACCAGGCACCACTATGTCCTTGTCCTTCACTAACAATTTCGCTTCACTCATAATATATCACCATTTCATTATTATTTTTTTCCACCCACAGCCACTTAATTTTTACCTAATTTATTAATTTTCTGGGTTATTTTTTTCTCCTTATGTTCATTAATCTCGCCTTTGTATTGGGGCGCGAAACGCATAATTTCTTCTCTTGTTAATTTTCCAGCGTATGGAATAAACCCCAGACTTTTCCAGGCGTCGTGAGCACGATATCCTTCGTTATAATGTTTGATTCTTGCTCTAGTGAAAATCCTATCGCAAACGTTGCATGAATAAAAAGTTGTATATCGCATATCCTGATGAAATGAATTTCCAGGAGCAACATCTGTCTCTGCAATTCTTTCTAATTTTCCTTTTTCGCAATCGCATTGGATATACGCAATTCTTTTTGGCATTTTGTCCTCCCATCACCTCTTCTTGGCCTGCTCAACCGTTATCTCAACTTCTCCGTGAGTCTTGCTCTTGAGCTCGTCCTGAACCTCGCTAACCATGCCTGCTGGAAGCTCGACCTTTGCGCTCCAGCTTCCGTCGCTAAGCCAGGCCTCGTCAATAATTTTTGCCCTGTGAACCACAAAGCCGTAAAGCTTTGGGGCATAGCTAGCAGACAATCTTATGTTAAGGATTTTCCTGTCAAACGTCAATGGCAGCACTGGCTTAAGCTTGGCTACGACCTCGTCAACCTGCTCACTAACTTTCCTGAAGATGTCCAGGTGAATCTTTGCCTCTGTGAGGGCATTGTTAAGCCTGGTGGCTGTCAATGGCTCGCCTGTGTTGGCGTCAGCAGCGTCCTTAACCAATAGCGCTATCAATCGCCTCTTACTATCACTCCTTAGCTTTTCCTTGTACTCATCATTAATCTGGATGCTTCCTTCCTTGATGATCTGCTCAGCAATCCTCAGGCTGTCAGTTGTCTTGAAAACATCCTGAAGCGCATGCTCGCTTGCAAGGTCTCCTTTCAATGCTTCCCTATAGACATGCTCTGACTTCAAAGCCTCGCGGATGTCCGCCTCTCCGTGCCTGAACTTTATTGCAAGCTCAGGCTCAATCACCACCTCAAAATTCTCTCCGTGAGCCTTGAGCCTTGCCACGTTAAGGCTTATCTTTTCCTTGTCATAAGTCTGAGTCCCGCGCATCAACATCACCTGTGCATAAAAGCTTATAACAGCTTTTTAATCCTCTCCTTGTCAACCTTTTTCATGAGCTTGTCTTTCTCGTCGATATAAGCAGCGTCAATCCTCTCAGCCTCGAAGTTGCTGTCAAGCACTTTCTTCAAAGCCTTGATGCAGAGCTTCAGGCCCTCTTCAATGGTCAGGTTGTCCTTGTACTCTTTGTGAAGGAATTCCTCAATATCAGGCTCACCTTCTCCGATAACGCTCGCCTTGTACTGGTAGAAGATGCCTGTAGGGTCAGTCTCAAAAAGCTTCTTGCCGCCCTCGTCAATGCCTGCGATTAGAAGAGAGACTCCGAAAGGCCTTAATCCTCCTGACTGGGTGCAAAGCTGCTTAAGATCGCACACTGTCTTCACAACGCTCACAATATCAATAGGAGAATCATAAGTCACGCGATGCTGCTGAGCCCTTACCTGGCCCTGCTCAACCAGCACTCTTGCATCGCTAATAATGCCTGCTGCTGTAGCCATGATGTGGTCGTCCACCTTGAAAATCTTCTCAATGGCTTCTGGCACAACCAGCTTGTCAACAATCCTCTTGTCAGTCACAAGCAGCACTCCGTCCTTGCACACCATGCCAATGGCAGTGTTGCCGAGGCGTACTGTCTTCTTTGCATACTCCACCTGGAGCAGCCTTCCGTCTGGACTGAACATTGTAATAGCCCTGTCATAACCCATCATTTGGTGTTGTATTGGTTGCATTCTTATCCTCTCCCGCCCCGCAGGGCGCAAATAGTTATTTTCAGTTTTTTAACGTTATTAATTAATTGGTCCTCAATCGCCGGACTGGCTTACTCAACATATTTCTTTAATTTACTTATCATCCCACTCACTCTGAGCGTTCGTACGGTTACCTCGTAGTTGTTTATATGCTTAATCATTGCAAAGCAAGTCCTCAGGCAGTCAACAAACTTCCGGTTGATGCGGATAATGCCTCTCTGCTTCTCATGATTGTACTTCATGCTTGTCGCATTAGCCTTTGGAGCCATGAACACTCCGAGCAAAACCTTTACCTGCTCCACTATAAGCTTGTCTGCGTTGTAGCCTGGATTAGCATTGCTCCTAATCTCATAAGCAACATAGCGTTCCTTGTCGCGCATGCTAGGCTTTATCCTTGCAGCATTAACCTTTTGGTTGTTTTTATTATGAGGTTTATTCATAATCTGCTAAAACCTCTTGTTTTATTGACCGTCGGAGAAAAAAAGCACTTGAGTGTACTTGACTTGTTCTTCAAAAACGGTCGTTCTCGCGCTCTTTTCTCTCTCCAAGGCCAGAAGAACCAGCAGCCATTTATAAAGATTATTGTTTTCTTTTCCTGTTTTTCAAGCCAAATCTTATTTATCTAAGGGCAGAGGCTTGATGGCGTAGAGATGTTTTATCCCGTTCCTGTCATCATAGTAAGCTACAACATACTTGCCTAGGAGAGCAAGCTCTGCTGGCTTTCCAAGAATATCATCATAAGCATTCACAATAAAGCCAATGCTGTCAGGCGGGAGGATAATGGAGTTTATGTAATTAGTTAAGCCCTCTGGTTCTTTCACGCTAATGCTATAGCCATGACCCGCAGGGCCTATGCTGGTTATTGTTGTCAGCATGTCTTCGATTGTGATTACGTCTTTGATTGTGGCTGAATCTTTTTTACTGTCTTCGATTGTGCCCGAATCTTTTTTATCCTCTTCCATCATTCTAGAGTAAGAAGTAGGTTCATATAAACCTTGCGGTGCGGTGGCTCTTCTCCCCAGCAAATTTTATAAACTCTCCGAAGCTTCTCTTTCTAGAGGAGAGATGAATTTCTCATGGAAAATATAACATGGAAGAGCTAATATGGTAATGTTAACATGGCAAAGATAATTTATGAATCAATAGGACCCAATTATCAGGTGCCTGGGATTCCTTATGAGGAGACTTTCAAAAATGTGAAGCCTGTGATATTTGACAGGGTGCCTGGCATTGATAATATCAGGGAGCTACTTGATAAT
>DATEYH010000113.1:0-2373 GCA_035256305.1 Candidatus Nanoarchaeia archaeon | reverse complement strand
CCACTGGACAAGCAGAATTAACGTTCTGAGATTTCCTACGGAAATCAACAAGAGTGAGCTCTTGAGCCCAGTGATTTCATCACTGGACAACCACGAGTAGGGTTTATATACTGCTGTATATTTACAGTTTTAACCTCTTTGAGCGAAAGATTTATAAACGTATTGCACGTAACATACGTAAAAACGTTCGTAGAGGTGATAAGATGGTAAGCCTCACACTAGCAGTGCCTGAAGACATGAAGAAGGAAATGGACAAGTACAGCGATATTAACTGGTCAGCTGTTGCAAGAAATGCCATAAAGAGAAAACTAGATTGGATGATAGAGATGGATAAATTGACGGCCAACAGCAAACTAACAGAGGAAGACGCTATCCGTATTGGAAGAAAAGTCAAAAAGGCAGCTGCCAAGAGGTTCAGGAAGATGATGAACGATGCGGCTAGTGATTGATGCAAACAGAATTTTTGCAGCTCTGATCAGAGACAGCACTACGAGAAAAATGCTTGTAGAGAAAGAATTCAATCTCTATGTGCCTCAATTCGTTCTAGAAGAGATAACCAAGCATATTAACGAACTAGAAGAGAAAACAGGCCTCGGTAGGAGTGTGCTAAAGAAAAAAATTGAAGAACTCATAATTCTAAGCGAGATAAAAGTCATACCTCCTGTTGAGATCAAGCCCTTTGTTGAAGAAGCAAAAAAGATAAGCCCTGATCCTGATGACGTTGAGTACGTTGCTCTTGCCTTAAAGATGAATTGTCCAATCTGGTCTGATGATAAAGAACTTAAAGTAATAAAAAAGATTAAAATATTCAACACAAAGGAACTTATAAAGGAGCAATTCTCAGATTTAACGGCTTTTAAGTCGGTTATAACCAAGAGCAAGCTAAAGCAAAAGGACGTCTCGAAGATAGCAACCAAGACTTCAGCCTCACTACACAAGAAGTACAAGGAAAAGTTTCCTGGGCTGAAATAAATGAGGGTTTTAGTCCCCGGCTAGTGTTCTTCCCTCACTAGTGGTAAAAACCGAAATATTTATAAATAAGAGGGTATTTCTCCGCATAAAGTAAAAAATTTATAAATGGGGATTTATTCCCATAACATCATACAAAGTAAGAAGGGGGATTGATAATAATGAAGAACGCAACCATAGCGTTGATAGCAACGGTGATACTATCAATTCTTTTAATCGGATGCACACCAACATCACCAGCAGCAGAGAACATAATCACAAGCGATAATCCGCAAGAAGCAATAGAAGACTACGCAGCCCTTGAAGGAGAATTACTCCAGGAAACAGGAGAAACTCACTCATGCTTTGGCTTCGGAGACGTTGAGACATTCATAGACGGAGACAACATTCTAATTCAAGGATCCGTTCTTGACGAGGTTACAAGCGGAGCACTCTACTGCAACGCAAACGAGGCAACACCTGTAGCTGAATTTGACATTGCTGACGGGAAATTCTCAATAGAGACAACCTACAACAAGTGCGGCCCAGGAACAGCAACCCTCAAATACGAGTGCAGCGGAGAAACCAAGACAACCAGCGAGAACATACCATCACAATTTGTAGTAATCAGAGGAGGCGGAAGCCCAACCCAGCACGCAGCAGGCATGCCAGAGTTCTCAGTTGTGACACTCGGCTTGGCAGTGATAGGAGCAGGCTTAGCGCTAGCATTCCTAAGAAAGAAATAAAATTATATCTTTTTATTTTTAAAAAAAGAGGCGAGTCAAACGACCAAAAATAATAGGAGGATAAATAAAATGAATAAAGCAATTTTATGCATAAGTTTGTTTTTGTTAACGATAGCAAGCTTTGCTTCGGCAGAAACACATTGCCCAGAGACAACATGTTCAGCAAACAATGCTGACGATGAGTGCGCCTGCTTCGGATATGATTTTGGCATCACAAAATATGATGACGAAACCAATACCTTTGAAGGCGGTTCAAAAGACAGTGATTATGACATCTCAGTGACTGAAGGAACTAATTTTGACTGGACAGCAGACCCTGCTGTTGACGGTGTTCTTGTCAAGACAGGCGGCAGCAATAATAACTTTTGCGAGTTCGCAGGCGGAACATCAGGTTCAGTATCTGGAACATACAGTGTTAGCCACATAACATTCTGCGGCAACGACCCTGTGTGCGGCGATGAAAAAGTCACCGGAGATGAGGAGTGCGATGATGGCAGCGACAATGGAGTGGTCTGCACCCCAACTGCTTGTGGAATCTGCTCATATTGCAGCGATACATGCGAGATTGAGACTGTAAGAGATTACTGCCCACCACCTGATGGCGAAGTTCCAGAGTTCTCAGTTGTGACTCTAGGACTGGCTGTTATTGGCGCAGGATTAGGATTAGTCTTTATCAGGA
>DATEYH010000112.1:0-13328 GCA_035256305.1 Candidatus Nanoarchaeia archaeon | reverse complement strand
TTTCTTCTTATTAGCATACTTCCTTGCAATAGACTTTCTTACTTCTTCATAGACAAACACAGTGAGGCTTAGGAGCAAAACACTTCCCCACTCCCTTAATGAAAGCGCAGTAGTTTTGAAAATTGGTTGGAGGAAGGCTATCTGCACTACAGTTATCTGGAGCGCTAATGAGACAACTACTGCCAGTATCAGGTACTTGTTTGAGAAAGGCTTTAGGTGGAATAAGGACTTGTCATCGTGCCTGCAATTAAACACGTTCACTAGCTGGTAGAATACCAGTACGCAGAAAGCCATTGTCCTTGCCTTTACAGGGTCGCCTAGGTTCAAGAGGAACATCAGGAATGTGCCCCCGCCAATTATAAGACCAGTTATTAGCCAGTTAATGAAACGCTTTGCATTGATTATCCTTTCCTTAGTATTTCTTGGAGGCTTGTCCATCACTCCTTGCTCAGCAGGCTCAACCCCAAGAGCCAGCGCTGGAAGCACATCAGTGCCGAGATTAATCCAGAGAATCTGGACTGCTGTAACTATGAATTGCTGGGGTGTGAACAACATGGCAAGTAGGATGGCTATTATCTCCCCAAGGTTGGTTGAGAACATGTACCTGATGAATTTCGTGATGTTAACATAGATGCTTCTTCCTTCCTCAATAGCATTAATAATCGTGGCGAATGAGTCATCAGTAAGCACCATCTCGCTGGCTTCCTTGCTCACATCAGTGCCTGTGATGCCCATGGCCACGCCGATATCTGCTTTCTTGAGCGCAGGAGCATCATTCACTCCGTCGCCAGTAACAGCCACAATCTCGCCTTGCTTCATCAATGTGCTTACCACTCTCATCTTGTGCTCAGCACTTACTCTTGCAAATATTACCTCTTCTCTCAGAGCAAGCTCAAGCTCCTCATCATTCATCTTGTCAAGCTCAACTCCCTTGATAATCTTGGTCTCATCAGTTGCAAGACCAACTTCCTTTGCAATAGCCCTTGCAGTCAAGCCATGGTCTCCCGTAATTACGAAAATCCTTATGCCCGCCTGCCTGCACTTTGCAACTGCGTCCTTAACTTCTGATCTTGGCGGGTCTATCATTCCCTGCAAGCCAAGGAACACAAACCCTGATTCTTTTAGGTTCTTGTAATCAGTTTTTTCCTTGCCTTCAAGTTTTTTGTAACCAAAGGCAAGCACTCGTAATGCCTGCTCAGCCAATTCCCTGCAGGTAGTTCTTAGCTCTTCCTTTTTATTCTGGCTAAACTTGGCAACTTTGCCATTAGCCTCAATGTTGGAGCACATGTCAATAACAGTGCCAGAAGCTCCTTTCAGGAATGCATAAACCTCATCATTGTGCTTGTGAATTGTTATCATGTGCTTGGTCTCGCTGCTGAAAGGAATCTCAAAAATCCTTTTGTACACCTCATTTTCCTCTTTCTGGTCAAGCCCTGCCTTTTTCGCGCTAACAACCAATGCTCCTTCTGTCGGGTCGCCGACCATCTGCCAGCTTTCCCCTTGTTTTTGAAGAACAGCATTGTTGCACAGCAAGCCTGCCCTTAGGATTTTTATTAGCGTAGCATCATCCTCAACAAGATAAGGATTTGAATTAAGCATGAACTCTCCTTTTGGCTCATAGCCCTCACCATCAACATGAACTCTCTTATTGCTCACCCATACTTTCTTCACAGTCATCTCATTCTTGGTAAGCGTGCCTGTCTTGTCAGTGCATATCACTGTGGTGCTGCCAAGAGTCTCGACGCTGGAGAGCTTCCTCATAATAGCTTTCCTCTTGGCCATCCTCTGCACTCCGAGGGCAAGTGACAAGGTCATGGTAACAGGCAAGCCTTCAGGAACAGCAGCCACCCCCAGGCTAACAGCAAACAAGAACATATCAAGCAATGCTTGGCCGCTAAGCAAGCCAAGAGCAAAAACAATAGCGCAAATCACAAGAGAAGCCTTGGCTATGAACTTGCCAACCCTTGTAAGCTCCTTCTGTAAAGGGCTCTTCTCTTCCTTAATCTCTGATGTCAATCCTGCAATCTTGCCGAACTCAGTAGCCATGCCAGTGGCTACCACAATAGCCTTGCACCTTCCGCTCGTGACATTGGTGCCCATAAAGAGCATATTATTCCTGTCGCCAAGAGAAACTTCTTTAGAATCAATAACAAGCTCGTTCTTGCTCCTGGGAACGCTCTCGCCAGTAAGAACAGCCTCATCAATTTTCAGCATTGAAGCTTCAAGAATCCTTGCATCAGAAGGCACACGAGTGCCTTCCTCGATTATAAGTATGTCTCCTGGAACAAGCTCTTCTGCATTCACTACCTTCTCTGCGCCATCTCTTAGCACAGTAGCATGAGGAGTCATCATCTTCTTCAAAGCCTCAACAGCCTTTTCAGCTTTATACTCCTGAAGCACTCCGATAATCGCGTTAAGTATTACGATGAAAAGAATTAGCAAGGCATCAACGGTCTCTCCGAGGGCCAAGGCAATTATTCCTGCGATTATCAGGATTATTACCATTAATTCCTGGAACTGCTCAAGAAGCCTGTGCCAGACAGTGACTTTCTTCTTGGCACTAAGCACGTTCCTGCCAAACTTGGAAAGCCTGGCCTCTGCCTCCTTGCCCGCAAGCCCGCTCTTATCAGAACTCTCAAAATGCCTGATTACCTCATCGCAAGGCATACTATGATAATACTCCATTTTCACCTCTCTCCAGGATGCTTTCTCGCACGTGAGGTTTATTAATTTTTTGCTTTATCTTGGCATAGTTCAGTTGCATCCCGAGCCTAGTAGCTCAGAAAATAAATCTGTGAATCAGCCATCTTCTTGTAGAACTGGTAATCAGGCTGTTTCTCTTTTGTGGAAATGAATATTTTTCCAAGCCCTTCCCAGAACATGAACCATGCTGCCGGGACAATCATGACCTCGATAAGCTTCAGGAAGAACTCTTGCTTGCCATAAAAAAATACAGAAGCCATCATAAGGCACACCCCTGCAAAGAACCAGGTCGCTCCTTCTTTTTTAATTTTTCTTATCTCATTACGATTCTCCTCTACGTGCTTCTGGAAATGGTTTTTTAATCTCTTTCTTATTTTCATTTCTTCCTTTAGATTCCTCAGATGTTTAGGCACCATGAGCCTTAGCTCTAACCTTGTGCCCTTGTCCCTTGCTGCCCTCTTGCATTCGCTAAGAAAATCAGCTGACAAAGACCTTTCAGAATAGCCTCTCGGGTCAAAATCAGAGTACAAGTCATCATATGAGTCAAGGATAAGGCTTATATTCCCGGTTCTAAGCTCAGGTATAAGAATTTCATCCACTCGCTTGAAGCCCTCGGTTATTTTTCCCACGAGAAAACATATTGAATGGCTTATTTATAAATTTTACTTAAGCAATGCACAGAAATTCACCCTGCTTCTAAAGAAACTCACTCCACCTTGCAGCTCTCAAGCCAGGGCTCTTGGTAGAGCTCTTTCACCATCTTGTTAATGTGCTCTCTTGAGCCTTCTATTATATAGGAGAGGGTTACTTTCTTGTTCTTCTTGTCAATCTCCACTGCTATGAGCTTGTGCTTCTTGGTGTGGATTGCGAAGTGGTTCCTTAGCTCTTTCTCGCCAATAATCTTGTCTGCAATCATGATTAACCTTTTCTGGTAAGATCCTATGCCCCTCTCCTCAAGGTGCTTGTCAAAGAGAAGAACTGCCCAGACCAGGGCGTATATCAGAATGGCGAGGAAGTAGTTGCCTATGCCTATTACTAATCCAAGGCTTGCGAAGAGCCAGATGCTAGCAGCGCTCACAGTGCCCATTATCTTTTCCCCACTCTTTATGAGCGCTCCTGCTCCTAGGAATCCTATGCCTGTGATTATTGCTCCGAGAAGATGGGATGAAGCAAGGTCCAGGGCTGCTATTGCAAGCCCGCACGAACCTATAGCTACGAAGGTATAGGTGCCCACGCCAAGGGGCTTGTGAGCCCTCTGCCTCTCAATCCCAAAAGCCAGGGATAATGCAAAGGTGAGCAGAATCCTGATGAAGACTGTGAATGCGTCCATGGCTCTGGTATTGGAATTCCTTGTATATATAGTTTTGGTTTTTTGTTTTTTGTGCAAAGCCTATTAAAAAACATTACCTTTATATATTATTATCACCAGGGATTAGCTTATTAGTAAAAAAGAGGGTTTTGGGTGAACAAGAAAACCTCTGGATTAGGCGTAGTTATATTACTCTTCTTGCTATTAGAGCTAGCCTTATCCTATGCAGCCTGCACTTCTGCTAACACTCCTGAGATTAAGGCTGTTAATTATTTTGAGCTTGCAGAGGGCGAGCTTTTTGAGCATGACTTCAGCATTACCAACATGGATGAGAAGGATGTTTCTTATGCTTATGCCTTGATTGATGACAAGCTTAGAGGGGTTAGCATTAGTGATAATGGCATCCTAAGATTCATGCCGAGTGACGATGCTATAGGTGTTTTCAGGATTGCAGTGATCGCCGTGAAGAATGAGTGCGCAGACACATTAATAATCAGTCTCAGAATCTTTGACAAACCCAATATTGTAGTCCTCGTCCCAGTTAATTCCTCTTTCCAGACAAATCAGACCACCACCACCATTTTTAGGGTCAGGGCAGAGGACAAGGATGCTAATGATTCTATTCTTTACGAGTGGTTCCTTGATTCAAAACCCATTAATGATTCCTTTAACATGAGCAGCATAAGCTTTAAGCCTGGCTTTGGACTGGCAGGGGTGCACAAGATTAGCGTCAGGGTTTCTGACTTGCGCAACCTTTCAAGAGAGAAAACCTGGAACGTGCAGATATCAAGGGTTAACAGGGCTCCAGCATTAATTTATCCCATCCCTAACTTCCTAGTTTTCAAGAACACAGCTACAGGGGCTTATAACCTTAATGATTACTTTCAGGACCCTGATGGCGGCGAGCTGAACTTTTCTTATCGCCAGGTAATCCCCCAGTTTGAGCTTCCTGGTGTTGTGTACGCTAATGTCAGTGTAAACATTGACAGGACAGGATTCGTAACTTATAACCCTGCGCTTGATAACCTTGGCAATGCCTATTTTATTTTTACTGCAACAGACATCCTTAACCTGAGCTCAGAAAGCAACCTGGTCAAAGTGGATATTTTTGGCTCTGAGAAATTCAGCAACCTAAACCAGACTTCTACGATTGATTTCTGTGGCGATTATGTCTGCAGTGCTGTTGAGGACTGCTACAAGTGTCCTTTTGATTGTGGCCAGTGCGAAGAGGAGCAACAATCAGGATGCAAGGCTGACTGGAACTGCACTGCCTGGAGCCCTTGCATGCCTGCAGGCTTCCAGACCAGGAATTGCACTGATCTGAGTAACTGCGGTGATAACAGGACCAAGCCCGATGAGATTAAAAGATGCGTTTATAATGCTACATGCAGTGACGGATTAAAGAATGGAATAGAGGAAGGAGTTGACTGCGGTGGCCCTTGTGATACTTGCCCTAGTTGTACTGATGAGATTCAGAATCAAGGCGAAGGAGGAGTTGATTGTGGCGGCCCTTGTGAGAAATCATGCCCGAGCTGCTCTGACGAGATAAAGAACCAGAATGAGAGCGATATTGATTGTGGTGGCCCTTGCACTCCTTGCTCCGGAGGCAAGAACTGCCTGAAGAACAAGGACTGCGAGAGCCTGAGATGCGACCAGCTAGTATGCACCTACCCTAGTTGCGACGACGAGATAAGAAATCAGGGTGAGGATGGTGTTGATTGTGGTGGTCCTTGTGAGAAGCTTTGCGGCGACTGTTCAGATAAGATTCAGAACCGAGGAGAGGAGGGTGTTGATTGTGGAGGAAGATGCCCTCCATGCCCTACTTGCGATGATAGCATCAGGAATGGCAATGAAAGGCTGGTTGATTGCGGTGGCTCTTGCAGGCAGTGCAACTTCGGAGATTATTTCCAGAAATACATGGTGTTCTTTATAATATTCTTTGTCATCCTAGGAATTATTCCTCTTTTTTTTATCACCTACTTCTTCTTCTTGCTAGCAAACCCTGAAAGAGCAAGAAGCCTTTATGAGAGCAATGTCATCTTTGCCTTCCTTGTAGCAGCTAACAGGTTTTGTGAAAAGTTCAGAGTGTTAAGGCACAAGAAGCCTGCGATTAGCCAGGAGTCTGCAAAGCTTTTTATCAGCGAGCTCACAGAGATGAGCAGAAGGCATGACCTGCCGAACAAGAACCTGCACGAGGAGATAGTAAAGATTTATACCGCGCTCATAGGCTTGCCAGAAGAGTATGATGACAACATTTTCAACATGAAGCTCAGAACCTCCAGCCTTCCTTTGTTCCTTAAAGTATTATTTGCAGGCTATTATAAGAAGGCAGAAATCCTTGCCATGGCCACTTTTGTTGCTCCAGAGGAAAAGATTGACTTGATAACCGAGCTAAGGTTCCTGCTTGCAGAGGCTGCGAAGGGCTAAATTTAAATATAAAGGCTAACTCTGATTTTAGCATGAAAATCATCGCAGACCTGCACATTCACTCAAAATATTCTAGGGCGTGCTCTTCTGAATTGACCATTCCTAACCTTGAGAAATGGGCGAGGATTAAGGGGCTCAGCCTACTTGGAACAGGAGATTTTTCTCATCCAAAATGGCAGGAAGAGCTGAAAAAGGAACTGAAAGAAGACGGCACAGGGATTCTTAGAACAAGCTCAGGCTTTCCCTTTGTGCTCCAGAACGAAGTCAGCCTTATATATACGCAAAAATACAAGGGAAGAAGGATTCACCTGATTATCCTTGCGCCAAGCTTTGATGTTGTTGACAAGATAACTGCTTACTTGAAGTCCAAGGGAAGGGTGGATTATGACGGAAGGCCCATATTCAATATTAGCTGTGAAGAGTTTTCTAAAGCGATGATGAATATCAGTGAGGATGTTGAGATTATTCCTGCGCACGCCTGGACGCCTTGGTTTGGGATATTCGGAAGCATGACTGGCTTTGACAGCATTGAGGAGGCTTTTGGGAGCCAGGCAAAGAATATCCATGCTCTTGAGAGCGGGCTAAGCAGCGACCCAGAAATGAACTGGCGGCTCACCAAGCTTGACAATTACAGGATTGTCAGCTTTTCAGACAGCCACAGCTTCTGGCCCTGGAGGATTGGCAGGGAAGCAACTGTTTTTAATTTCGATGAATTAACTTATCAAAACCTAATCAAAGCGCTACGCACTGGAGAAAGTTTGGTCGAGACATTGGAAGTCGACCCTAATTATGGCAAGTATCATTTTGACGGGCACAGGAATTGCGGAGTGAGCTTCAGCCCTGAAGAATCAAAGAAGCTCAAGGGAATCTGCCCTGTCTGCAAGAGGCCATTGACCATCGGAGTGCTTAATCGCGTAGATGAATTGGCTGACAGGAAAATCGGAGAGAAACCTGCTAATGCCAAGCCTTTCAAAAAAATAATCCCGCTGCATGAATTGCTCGCCCTTGTGCTCCAGAGCGGAATGGCAACAAAAAAAGTGTGGGCAAAGTATTATGAGATTCTCAAGGCAGGCGAGAATGAGTTTGATATTCTGCTCAATGTTCCTGAGGAAAAACTTCTGACTGTTGCTGACAAGGAGATTGTTGATTTGATAATGAAGAACAGGAGAGGAGAATTAACCATTAAGCCTGGCTATGACGGGGAGTACGGTGTGCCTGTGATTGAGGGCAGAGAAGTTAGGATTGAAAGCGCGGATGAGGAGAAGCCAAAACCAAGCGAAGCAAAGAAAACTCAGACGGGCTTGGGAGATTATTTCTAGAGCCCCGCCGGCGAGGCGCAAATAATTTTTTTTATTGCTCATTATTTTCTTATTTTCATTATATTTATTTACTATATAGAAGATAAATAGCGCGAAAAAAAAGGAAAAGCCAGGGCACCCTCTCTTGACTCTTCTTTGGAAGAAAAGAAAGAAGAAAGTGCCCTGCTAATCCTCGAACAAGCTCAAGCTGGTGAAGCGGAAGACAACTCCAACAAAGAAGGAAGGTTGAAATCGCAAGCCAGATCTTACGCCACTGCTAACCCAGATTTCATTCCAGCCCTCAGGAGCAAAAGGCTTCAGATGCAAGCTAGTCAGCTTCACGTCCATGTTCAATGAGCCAAAGAAACCGAACTGGTAATTCTGCTCGTAATAATAGTAATCTGCGTACTGGATTTCCCTGACAAGCCCTCCTGCTCCAACACTCAAGCACAAGCCTTTCACAGGCCAATAACCAGCATCAACTTCAAAGAGCCAATAAGAATTAAAAGGGTTGCCTTCAAACTTCCAGCCGAACCCGAGATTGCCCCGCCTAAACCCGTTCCTAAGCACCAAGAACCCTTGGTTAATGCTTTCCTCCTCGCCATATATCGGAGCAGAAAACAAGCTGTTCAGCTTCGTTACTCCGCCAATGCCAATGTCGAGAAAGTGCTGAGTCCTCTCCTGCTTCGGATTGGCATTCTGTGATTGCTGTGAGGAAAGAGAAACAGCGCAGATGAATAGGAGTAGAAGAAGGAAGAGCAAAACCACGAGAAAGCACTTGAGTTTTTTCATGAGAATCCTCCTTAAAAAATTTTACATGAAACAAAAGAGAAGAAAAGAAGAGAGGGAGCCTCCTCTGCTAATTTTTGGTCACAGGAAGAAGCTCCCTCTTGTTAGGCTGGATTCAGCTAGTTCGCTATTTCTTCTCAGTGGCCGGCGTGACTGACTCCATGTACCTCAGCATGTCGAAGGTTGGCACCATCTTGGAATCGTAAGGCAGCATGAGCGTGCTGTTATTCGGGCTATTGACAATTTCTCTCATAGCCTGGATGAAATACCACTGAAGATAGCTAGGAGTCAGCGTACCGCGGATGATCTTCTGGGACTCGGAAATACCTTCAGCCTCGATGATCTTGCGCTCCTTTTCCTTTTTCTCCTTTTGGAGCGTGAACTCCATCTGCTCTGCTTCCTGCTGCTGCTTCATCTTAGCATTGATAGCATCCAGGATTGCTTGGGGCGGGGCGATGTTACGGATCATGACCTCAGCGCAGGTGAAGTTCTTTGGAGTGAAGGAGGTAGCCAGCTTGTTGAATATCTCCTTCTGAAAGTTGTCCCTGTCTTTTGAGACCAGGTTGGTAAAGGTGAACTGAGCTGCGCTGTCACGGATGGCTGTCCTGATAGCTGGTCGGATGATGTTCTGGTTATAGGCTTCGCGTGTGCCGAATTCGCGGTAAACCTCAACTCCCTTATTCGGCATCATTATGTAGAGGACTGTGATGTCGATTTTGACCTGCACCTGGTCGCCTGTCAGGATGTCGATTGAGTCATCACCCTGTTTCTGCCCTTCACCTGGAGCGATGGACATGGTATAAGCCTGGGTCCTAAGCGTCATCTTCTCGACGTTGGCAAAGGGATTGATGAAGTGAAGCCCTTCAGGCAGTGATGTCGGACTGATCTTGCCGAAAGTGACTTTGACGCCGACGTGTGCGCCTGGAACGATAGTGGCGCAAGCAATAATGAAGAAAACGACTGAAACAATGATGCAGGCAATCCCTCCTATTTTCGCTCCGTCGCCACCCTCAACCTCTTTCTTTTTCATCACAATGCCGATCACCACGAGGATGACGCCAGCTAAGAAGATAAGAATCGAAAAAATCGCTAGGGTCATAGAAACCTCCTTTAAATTTTAGAATTAGATTTAGATTTTTTTAAAGAAAAAAGATTTTTTTAGACTCTATTTATTTACAACACCTCCTTAATTTTTTTAGAATAAAAAAGAGGAAAGGGGTTGCTCCAAAGTCAAGGTTGGCCAAGGAACACCCCCTATGGCAGTTGCTCAGGGTCGGGCAAACCTAGTCAACTTCCTCTCTTTAATCCAAAAGGAAGGGTAGGGGGTCTTCTTTCAGAATAACTCCCTTTTCTTTCGGATTAGTTGTTCAGATCAGCTTTCAGTTTCAGCTGCCTCTTTTTTTGTTGCCTGTTTCTTCTTGGTGGCTTCGGGCTCGAGATGCTCAGCGGTTTCAGCAGCTGTAGGAGCTGGCCCAGTCACTCCCTTGGTTGTTTTGTCAGTGAGATTCTTCACGAAGCCCTGGAGATTGATGCCTGTCATTGCATTCAACTGCTCGAACATGTTGAGCATGCCTGCTGGCAGGGCGTTCAGGGTGCGGGCGACGGCATTGCCTTTTCCATTCCCATTGCCCTGGTCGATGACCACCACTTTGTCGAGCTTCATCTGGGAAGCAGCGCCAGCAACTTCACCCATCAGGACTTTGTAGGTGTCGAGGATGTTCATGAAATTAGCAGCATCGCCGTACTGTTTCCAGGCGTCGGCTTTCTCTCTGAGACCTTTGGCTTCTGCCTCGAGTTTCAAGCGGATGACGTCAGCTTCTGCAGTTCCAACTTGGCGAACTGCCTGCGCCTTAGCATCAGCCTCGAGCTTGATGGCTTCAGCCTCACCAGTGGCCTTGAGAATCCTGGCTTCTCTCTCAGCGTCAGCAGGAACAACTCTTTCAGCAGTGAACTTGTTCTTCTCAACCTTGATGCGCTCTTCCTGGACTTTTTGCAGGGCGACCTGTTCGGCTTCAAGGATTTTGACCTCTTCTGTCTTGACTGCCTGCTTGGCAATTGCCTGGGCTTTGGGTCCTTCCTGCTCAGCTGTTTTCTCGGCTCTCCAGGTCTCACCCTGATACTCAGCTTGTGCAACATTGAGTTTTTTCTGGGCTTCTGCTATCTGGCGGTCCTGTTCAGCCTTTTCGACTTGTCCTTCTTTGGCGGCAATCGCTGACTTTTTGATCGACTCTGCTTCAGCTTGAGCCTTGCCAATAGCAGCGTCTCTTTGGATTTCAGCTGTTCTCTTGATGCCGATGCTATCAAGGTACTTCCTCTCATCGCTGATTGTTTGGATGTTCATGATGTCGATCAGGACGCCGATCTTGTCCAGCTCTTTCTGGATTTGCTTCAGGATGCTCTCAACGAACTTATCCCTTTCCTTGTAGAGCTCCTCGACAGTTAGGGTGCCGATGATATCTCTGAGCTGGCCCTCCAGGGTTTCCCTGATGATGGACTTGATCTCGTTTTCGCTATCCCGCCTATCGACGTGTTGGTCTCGCCCAAGGAACCTCTCGACGGCTTTTGGCAGGAATTCCTTGTCACCGTTGATCTTGACATTGGCCACTGCGTTAATAGTGACAGGAACACCCTCTGATGAATAGGCGTTCTTCACTTCAACAGGGATGCTCATCAGCTGGAGCGATATCTTCTTATACGTCTGGAGCATTGGTATGATGACAGCGGCGCCGCCGATGACTGGCTTCCATCCCTTCTTTGTGCCGCCACCATAGACAATCAGGGCTTCGTCAGGGCCGACTTTCTTGTAGTACCTGCTGAGGATGATCATGGTGATGAGCAGAAAGCCGACAATGACGCCAACAATAACTAAAGCCAAAGTGCTTAAACCTAACACGGTTCCTCCTTTAGGTTTGTTTTTGGATTTTTTTAGGTAATCTGCTTCAGTTAAGAAGCACCTTGAAGAGGAAAAATAAAGAAAGATTCCTTATGTTCCTTATGTACCTGTGCCTCCTATGTACCTCCTTTCATGTAGAACTCTTTGAAATTAATGGTTTTTTTGTGGCCCTTCCTTCCTCCTTTCTTTTTGCCCTTGCTTAAGAAAATCAAACCTTTTGAGCCTGAGCTCCTTCTTTCTTGCTGACCACGCAATCGCCTGATATGACCTTCTTGACAATCACCACTTCGCCTTCACCATAAAGAGCACTAGGATCTTCGCCTCTTGCTTTGACGAATTGTGCAGCACTGGTTTTCGGATCCTTTCCCCTGATCTCTCCAACCCCGCCAGGGTTGATGCGGTGAATCACAGTGACTTCAGTATTGAGCAGGGAGCTTGCTGATAGTTGCGTGCTTACCTGCTGCTTCCAGAGGAGTTGGAGAATTTTAAAACCTGCGAAGTAGCAGATGAAAGCCAAGGCAAGGGCGGCTAACAAGCTACCAATACCTCTGAGTTTTAGAGCTTCAAGCCCAATCACCCCGCCTGCTCCAAAGCCGATGAGGAACATAAGAACAAGCCTCAGGCTCAACCAGCTAGGCCCTGCTTCGCGATAGCTTACTTCATGATGGCCTGCCTCAACTCCGTGCCCAATTTCTACACCATGCCCCACTTCAATCCCTCCATGCCCTAAATCGATCTCATGGTGACCCAAATCCCAGTCATGCTCGCCTAGCCCTATCAAGAAAGAGATGAGGAGCACGAGAATACCAACGAGAAAAGCTCCGAGGTAGATGTTCCAGAATGTTTTGTTGGTTTTGATGATCTGGTCTTCAACATCTTTGTAGTTCGCGTTGGCACAGGCAGCGGTGAGGAGCACAGCAAAAGCCAACAAGAGTAAGAGTACGGCAAAACTGACCTTTGAGCTTTTTGACATAAAAACCTCCTTTTGTAAATTAAATTATTTCGTACCCTGCTGAAAGAACCTGATTGCTCAGATTGTTTCAGCAACCATTTACCTTTTTTTGGTATGGTAAGAGAATAAGAGAGAAAAGGGGCTTCCATCTTTTCCATCCTTGGATTCAACTTCAGCCCCTTCTCCTCAGGCCGGCTCAGAACTTTAGGTTTGCGTTGGAGCAGGGGGCTCAGCAGGCGGCTGCTTTTGCTGCTTGGCTTTCTGGATGAGCTTGACCATGAAATAGATAATAGCAACAACGGCTGCGACCCAGAAGAGGATTCTGACAAGGATGACGATGATCTCGAGCGTCAGGCCGAGCAGCCCAAACACCAACTGGAGCCCACCGAGCATGATGAAGAAGGCGATGAAGAATGCAAGCCAGGAGAACTTCTTGCCATCCTTCACCAGCGCCCTTCCGACGAGCCAACCAACCAAGACCGACAAGATAAGGGCCAGCCAGAAATTCATGTTTTACCTCCTTTAATGATTTTGCTTTTGAGAAAAAATAAGAAAGAAGAGAAGAAAGGGAGAGACTTCATCATTTTGCCTTTGCAGCGCAGAATCCATCCCTCCCTTCTTCTCAGTTGCTCTCCTCCTGGGCTTAGCTGAGCAAAGCAACAATGAAAAGTATCACCATCACCAAGCCAATGCCAATAACCACTGCCCCGGTTAAGACGATGCCGAGCGCGATGATGGCCAGCGGCACAAGGAACGGGAACAGAATGGCGAACACGAGTCCCCAGAGAATCACCTTGCCGAATGTGATCTTCTTTCCCTTGATACCTTTGATGATGATGATAAGCAAACAGCCCAGAAGGAAAAGCTCAAGGAAAGGGCTCATAGAGCACCTCCTTTCATTAATAAGTTGCTGACAATGAGCCAGAGGAGCCGTTGCTTACGCTGCCCGAGGCTGTG
>DATEYH010000111.1:0-15678 GCA_035256305.1 Candidatus Nanoarchaeia archaeon | reverse complement strand
GTAGCCCAGCTCCTCGCAATAATGGACGGCTTGCAGGCAAGAGGCAAGGTAATAGTTATTGCAGCAACTAACATACCAAACGTATTAGACCCTGCTCTCAGAAGGCCAGGAAGGTTTGACAGGGAAATAGAGATAGGAGTGCCTAATGAGCAGGGAAGGCTTGCTGTGCTAAAGATTCACACAAGGAATATGCCAATAGAGCCTAATTATGACTTAGTCCAAGCCAGGATTGGCTTAGAGCAGAAAATCGCAAAGCTTGAACAAGATTTAGTCTTGCTATCCCAAAAAACCTCAAGCGTTAATGATGAAGAATTCCAGGCGCTTGTAAAAGGTAAGAAAGCAGAAGTTGATGTGCTGAAAAAAACTCTTGAAAAAGCAGTGAAGCTAAGGCAATCAGATTTCTTGAAGATTATGAACGGAGCTGATGCCAGCACACTCACTGCTGATGAAAAATCACAATTAAGAAACATCCTCAAAGAGGACCTGCTCACAAAAATAGCTAGCATAACCTACGGCTTTGTAGGAGCAGACCTGGCAAGCCTTGCAAGAGAAGCAGCAATGACAGTCTTAAGGAGAGTAATCGGAGACACAGCCATAAAGGAGAGCGATCCAATACCTGAAGAGATACTTGAGAAGCTGGTGCTCACGCAACAAGACTTCCAGGAAGCGCTCAAGGTTGTAAGGCCAAGCGCCCTCAGAGAAGTATTAATCGAGATTCCTAATGTTAGGTGGACTGATATTGGTGGTTTAGAGAATATCAAGCAAGAGCTTATTGAGGCTGTGGAGTGGCCGCTCAAGTTCAAGAATGATTTCAAAAGGATGGGAGTCAAGCCGCCAAAAGGAGTTCTTCTTTACGGAGCACCAGGAACAGGCAAGACCTTGCTAGCCAAGGCTGTTGCAAAGGAGTCAGAAGCAAACTTCATCCTTGTGAAAGGGCCTGAGATGCTCAGCAAATGGGTTGGTGAGAGCGAGAAGGCTGTCAGGGAAATTTTCAAAAAAGCAAGGCAGACAGCTCCTACAATAATATTCTTTGATGAAATTGATGCGATCGCTCCTAGGAGAGGAATGGGTAGCGAGGACAGCCATGTGACTGAGAGAGTTGTTAATCAGTTGCTCACTGAGATGGATGGGTTGCAGGACCTGAGTGACATCCTGATTATTGGAGCAACCAACAGGCCAGACATCCTTGATACTGCTTTGCTGAGGCCTGGCAGGTTTGACAGAATCATACTTGTGCCTGTGCCTGACATAAAGACGAGAAAGGAGATTTTCAAGGTGCATACCAAGGGAATGCCTCTTGACAAGGATGTTGATGTTAGCCAGCTTGTTGAGAAGACAGATGGCTATGTTGGAGCAGATGTTGAGAGCATATGCAGGGAAGCGGCCATCTTTGCCCTTAGAGAGGATATGAAGGCTAAGACTATCAAGATGAAGCACTTTGAGAAAGCTCTTGACAAGGTTAAGCCTTCGGCTACCAAGGATGTTGCAGAGGCTTATGAGGAGCTTGAGAAGACTTTCAGGGCTGCGCGCGGCAAGGAGATGAAAGACCAGAGACCAAGTTATTATGGTTAGGACGCTGGGCTGTTAGAAAACTAAAGGTTTTCTCCCAGACCACATGCCGAGCTATTACGGATAAAAGCAAAAGCCATTCTTTCACAGCTATCTTTTTTATTTTTTACATAAACTTTATATAATAATGCTTCTAACCAGCTTTTGGAAAAGATTTTTGAGGTGAAATAGAATGGTGAGCAAAAAGACTAAGACTATAATCGGCGTAGCAGCAGCTGCAGCAGCAGTGGCAGCACTAGTAGTGGCTGCTAAGAAAATGCATGAGAAAGGCTATGACAAGAAGGCTATTAAGATGCTCAAGGGCTATGCTGATAAGATAAAGGCAGAGGCTGATAAGCTTCAGAAAAAGCCTGTTAAAAAGAAGAAGAGCGCTAGGAAAAAGAAGAAATAATCCTAAGCTTAGGGTTTGAAGATGTTCAAGCAAGGAGAAATTGTTGAGGTTAGCACGAGCACCCAGCTATTCAAGGGAGTGTTCATCAATGAGGAGAAAGATTTCTTAATCATAAAGCTGAAGAGCGGATATAATATCGGGATTTCTAAAAGGAATATTAAGGAGCAAAAGAGCCTTGGAGCAGGAAAAGCAGAGCATAAAGAGGCTAAGAAGGGAAAAGAAAAGCCTGACTCAAAGCTACCCTTAATCTCGCTCCTGCACACAGGAGGAACCATTGCCAGCAAGGTTGATTACAACACAGGAGCAGTGATTGCCCAGTTCACTCCAGAAGACATCATCGAACTGTTCCCTGAGCTAAAGGAGATTGCAAACCTGAACAGCAAACTCATAAGCAACATGTTCTCAGAGAACATGAGGTTCTCCCATTACAACCTGATGGCAAAGGCAGTTGAGGAGGAGATAAAAAAAGGGGCCAGAGGCATAATCATAACTCATGGCACAGACACCCTGCACTACACAGCAGCTGCTCTTAGCTTCATGCTAGAAAACATTGGCATACCTGTTGTTATTGTCGGCAGCCAGAGGAGCAGTGATAGGCCTAGCAGCGACTCTGCTGTTAACCTGATAAGCGCAGCAATATTCATAACCAATACTAAGGCAGAAGGAGTTTTTGTCTGCATGCACGAGAGCATGAATGATGACAACTGCTTGATCATGGAAGGGGTTAATGCCAGGAAGATGCACACCAGCAGGAGGGATGCTTTCAGGCCGATAAACAAGGGCTTGGTTGCAAAGGTGGACTACAAAGAGAAGAAGATTGAGTGGCTAAAGGATGCTAAGAAGAGCGAGGGCAAGCCTAGCCTGAAGCCTTTCAATGAAAGAATAAAAGTAGGCATGGTAAAGATCCATCCTAACATGTTTGCTGACGAGCTTGAATGCTTCAAGCATTATGATGGCTTAGTGATTGAGGGCACAGGGCTCGGGCATATTGGAATGGTAGAAGTTGATAATCATACCAAGGAGAATGCTGAGATTGGAAAAATTCTCAAGCACCTTGCAGAAAAAATGCCTGTTGTGATGAGCAGCCAAACCATTTACGGAAGGATTGACATGAATGTTTACAGCACAGGCAGGGAGCAAATAAACTTAGGATTGATTGGCAACTATGCTGACATGACCCCTGAGACAGCATTCATCAAATTAGCCTGGCTTCTGAGCAATTACAGCAAAGAGAATAAGGAGGAGATAAAGGCGTTGTTTGAAAAAAGCCTGCGAGGAGAGATTTCTGAGAGAAGCGAGAAGGAGCAGTTCTTAATATAATTTCTAATTTAAGGGAGCCAAAGCGAAACATTTATATACCTTAACTTACATATAAGTTATTATAAGTGATGTGACTTATGAAATTGATTATGAGCAGGCATGCTTTAGAGCAAGCAAGAGAGCGAGGCATAAGCATAACTGAGATAAAGAACTGCATTCAAAGAGGAGCAAAGAGCATGCAAGGAAAAAAGATAATTGCTATGCATATGCATATAAAAGTGGTTTACAGGAGAATAGGTGATTGCGATTCTGTAATTACTGCAATGATTCGGGGTGAAAAAAATGGAAAATGAAACATGTGCCATGTGTAATAAAGGCAAACTAAAGAAAAAAATTGTAACTTACAAGGTGTATGGAGTTGAATTAGGAAAATTCCCGGCATATTCTTGTGATAAGTGTAAAGAGGAATGGTTTGACGAGGAAACTGCGCAGAAAATAGAAAAATTGGAGAAAGAGAAAGGGTTATTTGGGCTGTCAAAAGAAACCAAGATTAGTTATTCAGGCAACTCGTTAATTATCAGAATACCTAATGACTTGGCCAAGTTCATGAAGCTTGAGAAAGAAACGCCGGTATTAATTCACCCGGAAGGGGGAAACAGAATAAGCATAGAAATAGTTTGATAAGATGAAACGAAGAAAAAAGAAACTCAAAGGTTTTGGAATACTAAAAGGAAAGAAATGCAAACCTTTTGTTAGAGATAACAATTATCTGGATAGAAACCGTTCATAGCATGATAACCATCAAAGCCCTTCTCAACAAAATAAAGTGGGACAAAAATCTTAATCCTGGAGACTATAATCTGTACTATTTGGACAGGATAAGCAAAACATTAAAAAAGCTAGAGTATTCAGACATTATCAGGATAGAAGGAACCTTCATAATAATAAACAACGAAAAGAGGGATGAGGTTAATATTCCTATGCATAGGGTTAGGCGGGTAGAAAATAAGGATGTGGTTGTGTGGCAGCGCTGAATTATGAGGAGCTAGGCTTGAAATGCGGCATTGAGATTCACCAGCAGCTTGAAGGCCACAAACTATTCTGCAACTGCCCGACTGAAATACGCAAGGATAATCCTGACTTTAAGATTGTCAGGAGGTTAAGGGCTAGCGCTGGCGAGGAAGGAAAGGTTGACCAGGCAGCCTTGCATGAGCAGAAGAAGCAGAAACACTTCATCTATCAAGGCTATCATGATATTACTTGCAATGTTGAGCTTGACGAAGAGCCTCCTCACCCTGTTAATCAAGAAGCATTAAAGGCAGCTTTTCAGGTTGCCAAGATGCTTAACTGCGAGATTGTTGACCAAGTCCAGGTGATGAGGAAGACTGTGATTGACGGCTCAAACACTTCAGGATTCCAGAGGACCATGCTAATCGGCATGAGCGGCTTCTTGGAAGTGAATAACAAAAGGATAGGGATTGATGTTGTCTGCCTGGAGGAAGAGGCCTGCCAGATTATTGACAGGACAAAGGATTATGATGTTTACAACTTATCAAGATTAGGCATACCCTTAATAGAAATAGCAACAGCCGCGGACATAAAGACTCCTGAAGAAGCAAGAGAGGTGGCTGCAAAGATAGGCATGATACTCAGGAGCACAGAAGCCTGCAAGAGAGGAATAGGCACCATAAGGCAGGATGTTAACCTGAGCATCAAGAGCGGAGCAAGAGTGGAAATCAAGGGATTCCAAGAGCTGAAAAGCATTCCAAAGGTTATTGATTATGAGATTGATAGGCAGCTTAAGTTAATAAATCAAGGAAAAAAGCCAGAGGAGGAAGTCAGGAAAGCAGAGGACGACCTAACCACAAGCTATCTCAGGCCAATGCCTGGCATGGACAGGATGTATCCTGAGACTGATATCCCTCCAATCATTCCTGAAGTAGAAGGGATTGAAGCTGTTAAGACTATCGATGAGAAAATCAGCGAGGCAATGCACGATTACAAGATAAGCAAGGAGCTTGCCTCTGAAATAGTAAATAACAATATTGACTTCCTGAAGCTGGTGAGGGAGTTTGCAAAGCTCCAGCCCAGGTTCATAGCAGATATATTAATCAATGCTCCCAAGGAGATAAAGACCAGGTTCAAGAAAGATATTAATGTGTTTGAGCACCTGGAAGTGCTTGCCAAGGCTAACAAAAACGAGATTCCTGAGAGCGCAGTTTTTGAGATACTCACAGAGATTGCTCACGGCAACAAGCCAAGATACGAGAAATACAGGGAGCTAAGCGATGATGAGCTTGAGAAGGAGATAGCAGATTTAATGCACAAGAACAAGGACGCTCCAATCAATGCACTCATGGGACTTCTCATGGCAAAGCACAGGGGGAAGGTTGACGGCAAAAAAGCCATGGAGCTGTTAAAGAAGCACAAGAAGTAGGAGGAAGTTATTATGTATAAAAGAATCCTTTACAGAACACCTGCCCTTAAAGAGCTAAAAAAAGAATATGCCTTTATTGATATGCATGTTCACACCAAGTACTCACACGACAGCCTCACTAACATACCTCTCCTGTTAAAAAAAGCAGCCAAGTTAAAAATCGGGCTTGCCATAACTGATCATGTCAGGGTAGAGGGAGCCTTTGAAGCTGCAAAGCAAAAAAAGGTCATGATAATACCTGGAATAGAGGTGAATACAAGGGAGAACAAAGAGATTCTCCTATACTTCTACTCAATTAAAGACTTGGAAGAGTTCTATGGCAAATACATAAAAGGAGAGCTCACTCAAAGGAAGCGTTCCAGGTATCACTTGGTTGACACTGTCAAGGCTTTTAAGATAAGCATGGGAATGGATGAGCTTGTTGAGAAGGCAGATGGCTACGCCTGCATCAAGAGCATACCTCACCCTTACACTTTTCCAAGGCGAAGGAGCCACAGGTTCTTTGATAAAAAGAAAAGGGCAGGAACAATGAGAAAGGTTAACGCAATCGAGGTGCTGAATGCCTCCATGCTTCCAAGGATGAACAAGCAAGCAACCAACTGGGCAGTAAAGAAAGATAAGGCCTTTACAGGCGGAAGTGATGCCCATATAGTCAAAGAGCTAGGGCACGCCCTTACTGCCAGCAAGGCAGGCAGCGTGGAAGAGTTCCTTGACTCCATAAGGAAAAAAGAAAATTTTGTGCTTGGCAGGGAAATAAAATTCTCAATAGCAGCTAGGAATTACAGGAAAGCAATGAAGATTAAAAGGCACAAGGATCTGGATTTTTTGGAATCACGTTGGTGATAGTTGGCAGCCCTACCCTATAATATTCTCTTCAAGAACAAGTAATTAGCAGCCCAGAGCATGGCCTCATCAGAGTAATAGAAAAGCGTCTTGAAAGGCTTGCCATTCTTATCATAAACTTCAAGGAAGTTCTTGTTCTGAATTATTTTTTTTTCATATTCTGCAAGGTACTGCATTGCAAGCTTATTGTCAATCATGCTAACGACTCTAATGAACATCATGCCCAGGTGAGCACCAACGCTGCCTCGCTCATAATCACCAGCGATGAGCTCCAAAGGAATCATTTTTTGCTCCCTATGCTTCCTGCTAGTATATCTGAGAGGCAATGGCTTGTCAAGCCCTTCTCTCCTAACAGCATTAACAGCCTTTCTCATCATAGCCTTGTCAGTTATTAGTCCTGTCCAGAAAGGGATAAAGTTAGCGTCTCCGCACACCCTCTTGTCACCTGACAAATCGTCAAGGAAATAGCTTCCAGTCCAGAAGTTTTTAATAATCAACTTTTTATAATCGTAATTTTTGAAAGGGTTGTGCAAAGCCTTAATTTCTTCCAATTCATTGGCTAGCATGGCAGTCATGCAGTTATCATAGCATGAACTCTGCCTGAGCGCATAATCCTTTATAGAGCTGAAGTATTTATCCTTTCTAACCAAGCCTGTCTTACCGTCAACAACAAGCTCATAATACTCCTTTATCTCTTGGTTAAGAAAACCCTTGTACTTTTTAACAAGCCCTGTGGCTTTGGCAAGCTTAATGCTGTGAACAATAAAAGCCAAGGCATCAGGGGAATACCTGGCTGCTGGAAATGTGAATGGCTTGCCAGAAGGGCTTATGGATTGCTCAATTCTTCTATATCTCTGAAAGACGCCAAGCGCATAATTTAGAGTATTAACAACTTCCTTCCTATAACCAAGGGAAAGCAATGCCTCGGTGCACCAGCCAAAATCCCTTGCATAGAACTCGCAGAAATGCCCTTTGCTAGTCATGAAATAATTTTTTTCCCTGTTAAAACAATCCCTTACCACCTGGCTGCAGATTTGCTCTGCATTGCCAGGGTATTTTTTTATCCCTCTAAAGCCAACCCTAATCCTTCTGAGAAACATCCTTGCAGCTTCTGAAAATATGGTTATCATCATTTTTTAATTCTTCTGGGCTTTGGCTCAGGAAAAGTAGACTCATCATCCTCGCTCTCTTTCTTATTCCTGAAAAATAACGTGTTTTTCTTCCATGCATCCAGCCCCACAAACCTGTTCTTAAGCGAAGGCCTGAACAGCTTCATCTTGATGACAAAAGGCCGGCCATCCCTAAAAATCGTTATCTTGTTAATTGGGTTGGCATAAATGCTCTTGTAAGCCTCCTTGAAAACAGTCTTGAAAGAGCCTATGTAGAACGCAAGGGAGACACCGATAAGGACCCATATCATGTCCCTAGCCCTGGTTATCATTGCCAAGCCGACTCCTGATGCTGAGCCAATGCCTAAGGCTGAGAAGAGGGCTATCTGGAAAGCTTCCAGGCTGCCCAGCCCCATTGGCACAGGCACAAGGAAAGCCATTCCTACGACAGAGAAGACCATGAACACTACGCCTAAGGATGCATCAATTCCAAGCATGAGAAGCACGACCTTGAACTCAACCATGGATATGATGAGGCTGACAAGGCTCAAGCTTAATGCTATGAAAAAGGTTTTTCTCTCCTCAGAATAGAACTTGATTATCGGTTTCTCAAACTCAATCACTGCCTGCTCATATTTGGCAAGGCGTCTTATCTTATGCAAGCGCAAAAATCTGTAGAGTTCAGTGAAAACAGGCTTCTTCCGCAAGATGTGGGAATAGAATTTCCAGATAAGGAAAATCAGCAAAGAGGAGAAAACAATCAGGAAAATTCGAATGGCCCAGTTAAGGGGATGACCGATTGCCAGGATTAATAAACCTACCACGAAGAAGCATACTGAGACTGAGAGCTCAATTGTCTTATCAGTTGTGACATTAGCCAACCCTTCCTTGAAGCTGATGCCCTTCCTTGTAAGGAGAGCCGCCCTGATAGGCTCACCGCCTGCCTTTCCTGAAGGAGTTATATAGCTAAGCCCGTAATCAATAATCCTGTAGCCAAAGGCTTCTACCAAGGAGATATTATGCCCCAAGGCTCCTAGGACAAATTTCCAGCGGACGGAGAACAAGAACATGATGGTGAATGACGTTGCAAGGTAAATCAGCAAAAGGGTGGGTGTGACATTAGAGAAGGTTGCAATGACTTCATTGAAAGGGTATTTGAACAGTATGAAAGCAAGAAGCCCCACTCCGAGAACTACTGAAAAGCAAATGCTTAGCAGCTTTTTATTAAGCCTCATCTTAGTCAACTCGCATAGTCTTGTTCATATGCATCTTAATTTAAGCTGAAAATGAAAAGCGGACCAGGGGAGACTTTCGTTAGCTTTTTCTGAAGCCCTTTCGAACTCCCGACCCACAGCTCTCACCTAAAAATAGCATTAGGAGGCTGTTGCCCTGTCTGGCTTAAACGTATCCAGTCTAGGCCACTGGTCCACTGATGCAAGAAAAAGTTAAGCATGATTTATTAATATAGTGGTTTTTAACATAGGATAAAAGAAAGTAATAACTTATATTACGCCCTGTTAAGCCAAAATATTGCAAAGTTAAGCGCAGCTGCAAAAGTCACCCATAAAATATAAGGGATTAGAAGGAAACCTGCAGGCTTGGATAGATTATAAAAATTTATGATTGTCAACAGGATAAAAGCCCAGAGGACAATTATCTCTATAAAGGCAAGCAAAGGGGATTTTAAGCCAAAAAAGAAAGCTGACCAGAGGATGTTAAGGATGAACTGAACAGCGAATATAAGCAAAGCAGTCTTAACCTGGGGATTAGCAAAGCCTTGCTTCCATACGAGGAACAAAGCAATGCCCATAAGGATGAATAAGGCAGTCCATACAGGAGCAAACACCCAGTTTGGAGGATTAAAAGAAGGCTTTTCAATATTAGCATACCAGCTACCAGGTCCAGTAATAGTAAAAAAAGAGCCTATAAAGCCTGCCAAGAGGCAGATTAGGATTGAAAGCGCCAGCAAAACAAGATTGTTCATAAAAAAAGAGATGGTGCGGGGTTATAAAAATGTTTCTGAAATGATGAAATGATAAGCTGAACCAATAATCAAAAACATTTTAAGCAGCCAGAAAAACCTTTTCCTTGCTTATGGCTCAGAATTATAAGATTAAAGAGCTTCTCGAAGACTTCATTGTAATTGAAAAACCTAATCTCAAGCTAGTTGAGAAAGGAGAATACATTATTTTTACTTTAAAGAAGAAGAACTACACCACTGAAAGAGCGGTTCAGCAGATTGCAGATGCCTTGCACATTGACAGGAAAAGGATTGGCTACGCAGGCAGCAAGGATAGCAAGGCAGTAACAGAGCAAAGCATAAGCATCAAGGGCGCTGGAAGAGAGAAGATTGAAAGCCTCAAGCTTAGAGACCTTGATTTGGGTTTTGTGGGCTATGCAAATGAGCCGATCAGCCTGGGCGACCTTGAAGGGAATAGCTTTGAGATTGTTGTCAGGAACATAGATAAAAAGCCCAAAAAAATAAACAGGATAATCAATTATTTCGGAGAGCAAAGGTTCAGCAAGAACAACGCTGAGATAGGCAAAGCCATCATCAAGAAGGATTTCAAGAAGGCTGTTGACAGGGTTCTTGACAGCATAGGAAAGGAAGAGGAAAGAGTTATTGAGCATCTGAAGAAGAGCAAGAATGATTTTGTAGGCGCTCTTAAGGAAATGCCCTGGAAGACTCTTAACATGTATATCCACGCGTACCAAAGCAAGCTATTGAATGAGTTAGCCAGCAAGTTAGTGAAGAAAAAGCATTCTCCGACGCTGAACAGCGGCGCAATGAAACTGCCCTTAATTGGTTTTGCTAGCGAGATTCAGGATAAAGATGTAAAAAAGGTTATTGATAGGATTCTGCAAAACGAGGGTGTGACGAAAGAGGATTTTGTCATTAGGGCTATTCCTGACCTTAGCAGCGCTGGCAATGAGAGAGAGCTATTTGTTGATGTCAAGGATTTGAAGATTGGAGAGCTTGAGGACGATGAGCTGAACAAGGGCAAGAAGAAAGTCAAAATCTCTTTCTCCTTGGGCAAAGGAAGCTATGCGACTGAGGTTATCAAGGTCTTATTTTCAGGCTGAAAATCATAACATTTATAAATCAGTACATGAATTCTTAATCATATGAAATGTGATTCATACGAGAATTTCTTCATGAACTTCTCCAACAAGACCAAGTTCAGGATAGTCATGCATCTCAAGGACAGCCCTATGAGCGTTAACGAGCTCTCAAAGCGCATGGGTGAGGAGCAGAGCAAGATATCCCACAACCTGGCAAAGCTGGCTGCATGCAACATCATTACTGTAAAGCAGAAGGGCAAGCAAAGGATATACTCCTTGAACAAAGACACAGTCATCCCAGTTCTTAAGCTTGTTGAGCAGCATGTGAAAAAACACTGCGCAGGGGGGTGCCACAGGTGAAGGAAGTCTACATGGATAATGCTGCAACCACCAAGATGGATCCTAAAGTCATAAGGTCAATGCTGCCTTTTTTTGACCAGAAATACGGCAATGCCTCCTCAACTCATTCCAAGGGAAGAGAGGCTAAGAATGCAATGGAATGGGCAAGGAAAGTAATAGCCAAGTCAATAGGAGCATCGCCGGAAGAGATAATCTTCACCTCAGGAGGCACAGAGTCAAACAACATTGCTCTCAAGTCAATAGCCTTCACCAACAAAGATAAAGGCAACCACATAATCATATCCAAGACAGAGCATGACTGTGTGCTTAACACCTGCAAATGGCTCCAAACCCAGGGCTTTGAAGTCACATACCTTGATGTTGACAAGGAAGGATTTGTCAATCCAGAGGAACTGGAAAGGGCAATCACCCCAAAAACCATACTTGCATCAATCATTCACGGCAACAACGAGATAGGCACAATCCAGGATCTCAAGGTGCTTGGAGAAATCTGTAAAAAGCACAATGTCTACTCCCACACAGACGCCTGCCAGAGCTATACTAAAACAGAAATAAACGTAAAAAAGCAGCCATTGGACCTAATCACCCTGAATGCTCATAAGATACACGGGCCAAAAGGAGTGGGAGCGCTTTACATAAAGAAAGGAACTGCTATCAGCACATGGCAGCACGGCGGAGGCCATGAAAGAAATCTTCGCTCAGGCACAGAAAATATTCCCGGAATCATAGGGTTTGCAGAGGCAGTAAGGCAGGCAGACAACAAGAAGCACGTCAGGAACATGACTATGCTCAGGGACAAGCTAATCAAGGGAGTGCTTGACAATATCCCAGAAACCCAGCTTAACGGGCCAGCAGGAGACAAGAGGCTTTGCAACAACATCAACTTCTACTTTGCAAGAGTGGAAGGAGAAGCCATAGGCGGCTACTTAGACCTGAAAGGAGTGGCTTCAAGCACAGGCTCAGCCTGCTCATCCCACAGCCTAGAGCCAAGCCATGTGCTGCAGGCAATAGGCAGGAGCAAGGCAGAAGCTAATGGAAGCCTGCGCCTCAGCATCAGCAGGTTCACAACAGAGCAGGAAATAGCTTATGTGCTTAATGTTCTGCCGCCAATCATCAAGAAGCTAAGGCTGATATCACCTCTATAAAGTTTTAAATACTACTTGTTTCTCTTATTTGAGAAATGCAGGATAACATTTCAAGGAGAGAATTTTTAGCATTATTATCAGCTTCAGTTGTATCACTAGGCACAGGCGTAAACCAGGAGCAACTACTTGATTATCTGGCAGACAAGACGCCTCTTGCCAAGCCTGTTATTTACCTGGATGTTGACAGCATGGCTTTCTTTGATGTTCCCTATAAAACCTACTCAAAGGCTAAAACTATTAAGATTTCAGAGCTGATGAAAAAAGAGCCGGTTCATATGCACTGGCCGATTAAGCAGAAAGTGAGCATGTACCTGCCTCCAGAGAGTGTTTATTATTTCAGCACCAAGCCTGAAGATGATGTTAAAACAACAACAATCCTTGGGCAATGCATTGTCTTTGGAGCTTACACCACTTATCCCAATGGAATAATCAAATCCTCAGGAGTTTACCATGCCAAAACCCTGCCGCCAGACAAGAAGTTTGAGAAAAGCATTAAATTTTTCATAGACACGCTAAGGTCTAATCCTAACCAAATGATTTTCCTGAGGGGAAAAGGCCATTACGGCTTTGGTGGTAATGATGAATTAGTAAAAAACCTTGAAACTGTGCTTAGAAAAAATAATTTGATAATAAAGAATAATTATCTCGACCTTGGAGAGACTGTTGGGAGAATAAGCAATTTTTATCCAGCAACAGGAAAGCAGGCTGATGAAGTTTTCTTGGCAAAGAGAGAATACATAGAAAAGAAAGAGTAACTAACACTATAGCACTAACTAGAACTTATTTAATCCCTGCTACAACATCCCTAAAAACCTTCTCAATTGGCTGCTCGCCATTAACCCTTAGCAGAACTCCTTTCTTATCATAATAACTTATCAAGGGAGTGGTTTCTTTATTATAAGTCTCTAACCTCTTCCTGATAGCTTCTGGCTTGTCATCATCTCTCTGGATTAGCTTTCCGCCGCACTTATCGCAGATTCCTTCTTTCTTAGGGAGTATATATATAATATTATAATCTGCTTTACAGCTTGAGCAAATCCTCCTTGCAGCCATCCTCTTAATGGTTTCTCCCTCGCTTATCTCTAGCAGAATAACCTTTGTCACCGGATAATTCTTGTCCAAGAACTCTGCCTGGCCAAGGTTCCGAGGATAGCCATCAAGAACAAACCCTTTCTTACAGTCAGGCTTAGCAAGCCTCTCAACTATTATCTGGTTAGTTATCTCATCAGGGACCAAGTTGCCAGCATCTATCAACTCTTTTACTTTTCTCCCTAAGCCTGTGTTTTGAGTTCTCATCTGCCTGAAAATATCCCCTGTGGAAATATGAGGTAGTTTGTATTTATCAGCAATTAGCTTTGCCTGGGTTCCTTTGCCAGAACCCTGCGGACCCAGAATAACAAAATTCTTCTGCATATACTCACCCAAAGTAGCCTGACTCGAGCTTGGACTTGGCCTCATTCTTCCAAGAGTCCCTCAGCCTCTCAAGCACATTCACAACATCCTTTTTCATGCTCTTCCATTCGTTGTAGAACTGGTTTATTGCGGCAGCAGCAGCTTCATCATTGTAATCAACATCCCTTATGATTAGCTCTTTGTGATAATAAGCCATTCTTTTCATGAGCTCAAATATTTTCTTTTTCTCATCATCTGAAAAGACCCCTGCCTCGTACATATTAACCAAATTACTCTCTGACGGCTGGACTATCTCACTAATGTTCTTAAACATAAGGTCAAGCCTTTCAGTAATCTTAGCAAGAACACTCCTGAGCAGGAAAGGAACATCCTCAAGCTTGCCTATGCAGAACTCCCTGTCAAGTTCATCTAGCGCTGGCAAGTTGTATTTCTTCCTGAGCAACTCATACTCTTTGCTCATGTCCTTAGCTTTTTCTTCTGGCATGACACGAATGAATAAGGGAGGAGTTTTAATATTTTACTGAAAAATTAGCGAAAACAAAAGATTTATATACAAGTTATTGTCATACATATAAAATACTATACGATTACGTATACTACTCGCATAGTTAAGAGGGCTCAGGCATACAAAAGACAGACATAAAGACTACATTTGTCATACATATAGAATACGGGGTTTAAATATTGGCCAAGGGAAGCGAAGTACTTAATGTCAGGTTGCCCGACGAACTAATTCTAGAGCTAGACTCCCTTGTAAAGAATAAAATCTTCAAATCGCGCTCAGAAGCTGTACGAGAATTCGCAAGAACTTACGTGCAAGAACAAGTTTTGCATGCACAAGAAAAAAACGCCAAAAAATCTGGACACGGGGGTGAGAGATGGTAACCTCTATTGTTAGCGTGAGGATGCCATCCTCCCTGGTTCAGAAACTAAGGGAGCTGGCAAAAGAAAACCACTTCTTAGACGTAAGCGAAGAGCTAAGAAGCATAATCAAGGTCCAGCTGAGAGAATACAAGCTTAGAGCTGGAGAAATAACACGCATAGAAGAAGAAAAGGAAAAAGTCCCTGCCAAGGCTGACTACAAGACAGGTAACATGGTGAAAGAGGAACTGGTTAGGAGGCTAAAGAGAATGATAGAGGAAATAGAGCATGAGTAAATTTGAAAAAGCCAGAGAACTGAGTAAAATAGCCCTTCTTCTATTTGTAACCATAACCATTTTCGCACTTCAATCCTACTTAGCCTTTGCAGCAATTGATTTGATTAATCCTGAGACCAATACCTACACCAACCAGCAAAACATAAGCTTTGAGTTTTATGCAAACCTGAACGATATTCTAAACTGCAAGCTAGTAATAGACTCTAAACCAAATGTAAGCAGCTCGACCATTATTAACCATGACTTCAACACCCTAACAACAAGCCTAGGGCTAGGCACTCACACCTGGAGCGTGCTGTGCAACACCATCAACAGCTCTGAGCAGAGCGAGGAAAGGAACATAACTCTTGAGCTGACTGAGCCAACCATAGTGCTCTTCAACCCTCAGCCAGGCCTCCAGATAAACTCGTCTACTGCTGAGTTAAGCTTTGTGGCCCTTGATAACCTTGCAGAGAACCTCAGCTGTGAAGTGATAATCAATGACACCAGCCAGAGAACCCTGATTGTAAAAAATAGCGAGCCAATAACAACCACATTCACAGATTTGATAGATGGTGTGCACACCTGGAGGGTGAGCTGCTCTGACTGGGCAGGCAACAAAGAAACCAGTGAAACAAGAAACTTTACTGTCAGCGCTACGCCTGTGCAGCCAGTGTTCAGTGTTGAAATAAGCAAGAGCGAGTATGTGATTGGAGAATACGCCCTTATGACAATAAACGCTCCTGCAGGCACGAGTATAAGAGTGGAAGTATGCCCAAACGCATCAGGATTTGTAGAATGCAAAGTGCCGGTCATAGGAGATAACATCATGAACTTCCCATTCCAAGAATACCTGCCATTCACGAACTACGAAGGAAGATACATACTTGAAGCCTTCTTTAACAATAGCGGGATAACAGAAACACAAATCCTAGGCTATGAGATAAAGAAC
>DATEYH010000110.1:0-13264 GCA_035256305.1 Candidatus Nanoarchaeia archaeon | reverse complement strand
CTTGATTCAGAAGCGCCTTCATTATTCCTTATGTCTGTGCAGTTTACACTCCAGTTGTAGCTGCCTATTTCAAAGTACTGCCTAAAGTAGTTGACAGCTGTTTCTCCCGTCAGAATAGTGGAATTGGTCTGGTTCACGCTTCCATTTATTATTAAGGAGCAATTTGCAATGCCTGAGAGGGTGTCAACCACTGTGTAGGAAAAGACCAAGTCAGGAGTGGTGGTGTTGTAGCTAGGCTCTGGGTCCAATAGAGTCACATCTGGTGGTTCAGTATCATTGCCAATAAGGAACTTGTAAACAGATGATAAGCCCTTATTGTTGCTGGTTGAGTTATCATAGCATTCAATCTGCCAGACATGGTTCTCATAGGACAATCCTGTTACTGTGAAATTAAGGGTTGTGTTTTCAGTGACATTATAACTGGTGTTTACCCTGTTTGTATAATCCAGGATTAAGGTGCAGTTCTGCACTCCTGACATTGAGTCTGTTACATTGTAGTAAAAGGTTACATCTCCGCCTGGCTCTTCACTATCATTTGCAGGAGATTCAAGATTGACAACAGGCCCTCTTTGGTCTGTGGCGTTAAAGTAATGCACTCCTGATGCGAACCAGTATCCTCTTGTATCATTGCAATAAAAGGTTATGTTATGAGTACCTAAGCTGACCGTCGTGGTAGTGTTGTGATAGAACGTGCTGTTAATGGCTTGCATGGTTATGTTTGAGCCTCCATCAATAGAATCGTAGCACATCCCTCCGCTTGCATAGTTGTAATAAGATAAGGTTATGTTGGCATCAAACCCTTCAGAGTCTTGGATTGAGTTATTTGGTGGCGAAGTTATGTTAATCTTTATGTAGTCGAGTATGAAGTTCGCGTAGCCGGTCAAGGAAATGCCATTGTCATCTCTTATAACACTGCCATTATCATCAGTAAAGCTTACATTGATAGTATAAATCCCTGGATTATAATACTCCGTGTTGAATGAGGTTGCGTTCCATATGCTGCCAATATCAAGGATATCATAAGCACTAATATTCCTGATTGTGCTGGTGTTAGTGTCATTAACCACTGTGGCGATATGGGCGTAGCTTCCAGAGTCATTTTTTAATACACGCATCAATAAATAACCTGATAAGCTATAGTTGCCGTGGTTTGGTATGAGTGAGCCAGAGAAATACTTAATCCTTACGTCCGTGTAATTAATAGCATCGGCTTGCCCGTTTTCCTCGTCAAAGTAAATACCCCTTATCTGCACCCTCCTGTTAGCAGTATTATTTTTCCATGCGTTAATCATGCTTGTATCGCTGACCGTGACTGTGCAATTGAACGCGCTTGAGCTTATATTTGCCAAGGATTTGTTAAGCTCGCACGCCCCTGCGCTCGTATATGATGAGCCTGTGTAAACTGTGACTTCAAGGTCTGGCAGTTTGTTGCCTGCCTGTACTGAGCCGGAGCCGTTGTAGTAAGGAACAGTTATTACCACATCAAAGGCTTTTAGTTGCGTTAGGTTTGTTCCATCAATGTTGGTGTAATTTACATAGTCATAGCTGCCTTCGTTGTCTAGCTTGGTGTAATTGACATAGATGGGTGCGTAATCCATTGCAAAGGCTGCATCTTCATAAGCAACCAGGGTCACATCTGTTTCATACCTTGCCTGAACATAATAGCTGCTCAGGTATTTTGATAAGGTAGTTGAGACTGAGAAGTTAATCGTTTGCTCTGTTGCTGATGAGCTGTTCTGGTTAAAGGTGCTCTTGGTCTCCCACCCATTTGCGTCATAGTTGAAAAGGTCGAAATTAACAGGGTTGTTTGCTGTTCCATCTATAGGCGAGCCGCAGGTAATTGGAGCGGTTACATCGTTTGTATGGCAGAAATTAATACCAAAGATTATGTTATTGATGCTGCTAAGACTGACTCCTATGCTGGAGATGTTATATGTCAGGTTTATGTATGCTTGCAGGCTCTCTGCAGAACCGATACCTGGGCCATTGTCCCTTCCAACAGCATAATATACTGAATTGTTAGTTGTTGTATCTGAGTAGCTTCCATCAGTTGTGTCATAGCCTGCTGAGCCTGCAATAATACTGCCTCCAACAGCAGTGAATGAGGTGATTCTCTGGCCTTGAGCCTTTATCTGCTGAGTTCCGCTTTCCTGGTCTGTTGACCAGTTCACATAGCCAGGTATTAGCTTGACATCCTGGCCATTTGTATAGGATTCGTTTTCCGGCATCACATGCACTGTTGTATCAACATACACAAAGAAGTAAGGGTCAAGGACTTCTAGGTTGCCCTGGGTGTCATTTGCCTTGATAGTGTACTTGTATGTGCCAGTTATGAATGGTGTATAATTAAACCTGTACGTATTCCCTGATGTGTAGGTCATGTCAGATGTTACGTTAACATTATCAGGCCTTGTGAGTATAATCCATGCTCTGGATATTCCGTTGGCGTCATATATGTCCGCGCTTATGGTCACTTGCTGGCCAACTCCTACTCGCTGGGGAGATGCGCTCACGTTTTCAATGTCAGGAACCCTGAATACGCCGATCCCTGTATGCGTGTCATTATTGCCATAATTACCTACTGAGTCATTCACTCTTGCCCTGACTTGATATGTGCTTTGTTCTGAAAGCCCTGATAAGCTCCAAGTGCAGGAATAACTGCTTCCATCAGGAGTGGTGTCAGTGCATGCTGATTTCCATGATTCGCTGGCATTCTCCCTATACTCAAAAATTACAGTGCTAACTCCAGAACCAGCATCCGCAGCTGTTGCATTAACTGTGTAAGTGCTTGTTGTTATGTTTGTTCCATTAGCAGGACTATCAAGAGTAGTGTTTGGAGGTGTTGTGTCAACCAAGATGTTTATTACGCTGCTCTTGCCAATATTGTTGCTTTGGTCAGTGCAGTTGATATATACACTATAAGTTCCTCCTGTTAAGCTGGTGTTGACCTTTAAGTTAGCCTGGGTGTTATTGCTGATGTTATTAGTGCGATTATAAGCTGTATTGTTGAAGTAGAGTGTGCAGTTAGCACTGCTGCTCTGGCTGTCTGTGAAATTAAAGTCAATTGTGGGAGTGCTGGTTTTGTAAGTATTATTAAGAGCAGAATTGATATTTATACTGGGTGCAGTCGAGTCTCCTAGTGAAGTCACAATTACTATGGCGCTAAGGTTGTCACAGGTAACCGGGTCTGTGCTTCCACTGCCCTCGCCACAAACAAAGGTGTAGTTATCGGCACTACCACCGCAACTCATAATATCCCAGTAGATGTGGCTATTTCTCTGGCTTATCGTAGCGGAAGTTACTAGAATCACATAATCATTTGCAGAATCCCAGGTGCAGGAATCTGAATCTGCTGCGCAGTTCGTCGTATTAACACTTGCTATGTAGAACTTTGCACCGCCAGTGCACACATCATCAAGTATTTTGGTTCCGCTATGATTAAGCTGGATGTGATAAACATCGTTTTTATAGGAGTCATATTGCGTGTCTACGCGTATTGTTTCTCCTTCTATTATCCTGGTATCATTCACTGTGTTGTTGTTGTCTATGAGTGTTCCGTCATTGGCTATCAACCATTCCCTTGCCTCTTTCCAGGTGCCGATCTCAAGAGCTCCCAAGGTTAGCAATAAGGGGCTTGTGCTGGGCGCATCAAACTCATAGCCATAACTATAGGTCTGGCCTTGCACCATCTTAACCTGCCAGCTCAGCTCTTGAGCATCATTGTTAGTGTTGTTATTTGTATCATTGATTGTGGTCGCTGTAAGTCCTGGCTGCGGTGTTATCTCAAAACTCTCAGGAACAAATTCCTTAATCACCCCAGTGTAGTTTTTGTTGGCCTTGATTACAAAGCTCATGGTGTAAGGCACTTCAGGATATGTTCTTGTAGGCCCTTGCCTCTCAACATCAAATTCAACGCTTTCCTGCACAACAAAGGCATCTGTCAGGTTCCGGATTCCTTCACTTGTTATAGCGTTCAAGCGCATGGTATAGTTGCCAACACCTCCGACAGTGTAGTAGGTATAGTAGTCTGGCAGCTCTGTGACTCCGTAGAAAGTGCATTGCGGTGAAACAATGATTGTGTGGTCAGAAGTGCTGAGAATGGTTGAGTTGTCTGAGGGAGCAACAATTTCAAGTGTGACATTTGCATCGCATACCATGTGGCCGCTGTCATCAAGAACAGCCATGCCGATGAATGCTTGCTCTCCTGGCAGGTAGATTGATTTATGGATGTTTATTGCAAGCACTCCCCATAGGAAGCCTTGTTGTTCAACAATGGTTTCTGTGCTTGTGGTTAGCTCAACCCTTAGCTCATAGGCGCCTGGCCTGATTGCTCTTGCTCTTGGCACTGTTATTATGAAGCTGCCGTCTGCTAGTTGCTCTATCTCTGGCAGCACTTCTTGTTTTTCGTTTTTATTATCAAGCAGCTCAGCTGTTATTTTCTGGCCAGGCCCGTTCCATGTTCCTTTTTGCTTAGGATTGCCTAATAATAATTCATTATTATCAAAGTCAAATTCAAAAACAGCATCTTCTTTTTGCTTGAATTGCCCTTTTAAGGCTTTTAGGCTTGCTTTTTCATTGCCCTGGCTAGGTAGAGGCTCTGCTTCTATAGGAGCTGGTTCTGATGTTGTTTCTTGTGTAATCTCTGGTATTTTTCCTTCTGTAACTTCAAAGCTGTGTCTTTCAACCTCATTATTATCAAGGTCTTTGAGCACTAGATAATGGGTTCCTATGCCCCTGGGCATGAACTTTATTTCTGCAAAGTCTCCCATGTATCTCTGGACAAACCCGTTGTACTCGTAGTACAGCTTGTAGTTCTCCTGGTTTGGAATGACAACACTTGCTGTGACTTGCTCTCCAATTGCATAATTTTGTTTGTTTGTTGATATGAATGTGTTGCTGGGTTGCGTAATTTCTGAATTAGAGCTTTCTGGATTAATAGAGCTTCCTGGGTTAATTGAGCTTTCTTGGTTAAGGTTATCTAAGCTACTGGTTTCTGCCAGCGCGCCTACCATGAATTGAAGCGAGTCAACAACAATCATGGTTTGTTTGCTTGTGAACTCTATTGCGTGCAGCCCTGGCTCTTTAGGATAGAATTCTATCAGGCTTTTGAGCTCGCCACTGTACTTATAGAGGCTGTTTGGCGAGCTAATGCTTAGTTCATAGTCATTGATTGGCTCTGCGGTTATTATCAGTATTATTTTCTCCCCAACTTCATAATATGGCTTCTCAACTGAAAGGTAGAGGAGCTTCTGCTGAGGAGTTTCGCTGAGGGTAAAGGTTGTGCTTGCAAGGATAAGAACTATCAAACTCAGCAGAAGCCCTGTGTTCCTCTTTGTTCTATTAATTTTATCTCGAATTATTGGTTTCATGGTATTAGCTTTGAAAATCTTAGTTTCAGCTCGTCCTCTATCTCCCTGATGTATTCGTAGTATTTTTCATAGCCCTGAAGGATGGTGTGCTTTTCGTGCAGCTCCTTGGTTTTCAGCATCTCTTTGAGAAAGCTCTCCTTGGTATGAATCTCTGCCTCGTAACCCTTCATGGCTTGCTTTAGAATCGCGTTCTCGAACTGTTCTTTGTCTTCTGGCTTGTCAAGCACAAAAAGAATCCTGTCCCTGCTTTTGAGCACAAGCTGGAGGTTGATGAGTTTCTTGGCTTTGTCAACATAATCAATTACTTCCTGCAGCCCAGGGTTTTGCTTTAGCTCAGATGCTTTCTTGTGTATCTCGTTTAGAATGAGCAGGTAGATTGTTTCATCATTATTCAGGTTTAGCGAGCAGAGGTATGAGCGCCCTATTATGGTCTTCCTGAAAACGTTGTTCTTTATGAGAAGCGTAACTTTCTTATTGATATAAGGGTATTTTTTCCCTAGCTTATTGGCTATTTGGTTTATGCTATAGAGAGCACTAATGTCTTTCGAGTACAGGCTGATAATCTCCTGCTCGAGCTCGTTGCCAATCACTATAAAAACCTCAACCCTCAGTATTATATCTTTTAAGATATAATATTATATTATTATTAGAATAACTTATTTATAAATGTTGCGTTTTCTAGTTAGATTATACTCTCTAAGGTATAATTTAGGGGTATTTAGAAAAATACTTCCCTTGGCGAAGATTAATCACCCTGGCCTTCAAACCCTAATTAGAACTTACCTTGAAGATGAGGGTATATAATCTTTTCGCATAAAATGGCTTCATCCTAAATCTCACTTTCGTTCGGGTTAGCAGCTTCTGCGCTTAAACATGCCTATTAAATGACTGACATTCTCCGAAGGAGCCATCCCTCTTGTCAGTTAGATTATACTATGAAAGAAGCTCGACCTTAGGCTGCTAACCTACTTTTAGGGTGAAGCCACATAAAATAATTCTAACGTAGCTATTTTGTCTTAATCTCTTTTATAACGATCTCCTTGCCGCTAAGCACAGAGGGCATTCTTTTGCACTTGGGGCATTCTATCAGAACAAAATCATGCTCACGCGCTAACACTCTTGGCTCCCCCTTGTAGCCGCAGTCGCATATGACCTGGGATTTGACAGGCAGAACATTAACCTTGAACTTCACAATTTCCTCAAGCAGCTCTTTTAATGTATGAGCAGAGATAGGAGCCAGCTCCCCAACCTCTAGGGTTACTGAGGTAATCTTTTTGTCCTTCTCCCTTCTGCTTAGCTCTTCAAGAATCTGGTGTATTATTGCTGTTTCGTGCATTTTTGCTATCTCCTTACTGTGTGCTTATGGCGCAGGCTTTTCAGTATCGTTATCCTCATCATTTAGGGAATGGGTTATAATCCTTCTTTTTTTCAGCACATCCATCAGGCTAGGCCCTTTCTCTTCGCTTTCTGGCTGCTCTTTTTGCTCTTCGTGTTTCTCTTTTTTAGCCTCTTCCTGGTCTGGCTGGGAAGGTTCTTTCCTGCCTTCTCTCTTTTCTTCGCTTCCTGCTTTTTTTGAAGCTCCTGAGCCTACTGCTCTTGCTTCATCACTCGATGCTGCTTTTGCGCTTGCCCCAACCTTCTCTAAATACTGGCTCTCTTCCTGGGGCATTATTTCCTCTTTAAGAAGCCCATCCTCAAGCATGATGCCGTGCTTTCTCCTTATCTGTTCTCGCATATTGTTAAGAGCTGCTTTTAACTCTACCTTCATATGCCTGGAGCGCTCATCAAGGAGTTGGAGTATGTTGCCTGTGTGCCTCTCAAATTCTGTGAACTTGTCCATAAGGCTGCCAAACTCCCTTTTCTCTGCCTTGTTGCTGAGCTGGAGCTTCATTTTGTCAAAGTCTCCCTGGATAGCGTGGAAGTTCTTGTCAACATCATCTACTGTGTGCTGGAATTTCTCAAAGTCTGCAAACTTCTTCTCCAAGTCAAGGAAGATGGTTTCTGCCTTGTCAGCATGCCTCTCAATAGTGGCTTCTACCTTCTTAATCTCAAGAAGCTCTCCTTTGACTTCCTCATTCAGCTTGGTCACCTGTTCTATTCCCTTGTAGAAGTTCATCTGCTGCCTCATCTTCTTGAGCTCCTCCATTATGTCATGCATCATTGCCTCGTTCCCCTCAATGTTTGCTTTCAAAGCCTCTGATTTTCCCTCTTGCTTTCTTATCTCTATCATGAGCTTTTCTGGCTGCACGCTCTCCACAAGGTCAATTGCCTTGGTAGAGCTGACCTCTATCTTTGACATGGTCTTGTTAGTGTCCATGATCATGCCGCGAAGCTCTCCTAGCTGCTCGCTTATCCTGGAGAACCTCTCAGAATTAGCCTTTCTTAGCTCGTTGAAGGACTCAAGCTGGGCTTTTATCTTGGTTATCTCCATGTCCAGCTTTGCATTGCCAGAGCTGAAGCTGTCCTCTTTTTTTCCTTGATCAGTTGCCAGGGCAGATGCTTCTGCATCAGCTATTCCCTGGGCTATTAGCTCGTCCCTGTCCAGCTTCTTCTTGCCAAACAATCCCAATAATACACCTCTTTTTTTGCATTGGTATTAGCTTTCAATAATTTTGCCAGCCTCTTTTGCTCTTTCCTGCCTGAACCTTGTTTCTATCTCTTTTTTCACATTAAACTCCTCCTCTTTAAGGGCTTCTTCTAACTCTAACTCTGCTTTATTTAAAATTCTTTCTACTGTTTCGAAATCATACTTATTATGAGTCACCTCAGCCATCTTGATTTTAGCATTGACATTCTTGAGCATGAGCTCTGCCATGAAAGGGTCTTTTCCCTCTTTTCTTGCCTCGCTAATCCTTGATTTTAACTCATTAAGCCTCTCCTTGAGGATGGCTAGTTGCGTTTTGTGCGCCTCCTCTTCTCTTTCATCTGGAACAAGCTTTCTCTTTGCCTCCAGCCTTTTAAACCTCTCATCATAAGCCTCATCAATCTTCCTGTTAGTCTCAGCTATCTCTTTCACAAGTTTCTTTAATCTTAACTCATCGCTTTCAGATTCACTTTTTTTAGTTTCACTTCCAGTTTTTTCGATTTCAGCCATGCTCCAGTGCCTCTAACAGCTTGTTCTTGTCATGTATGTGGCTTAGCTTGTCAGCCAGCTCCCCATTATGAAGCCCTTCCCTTACCCAGTCTGCGAACTTGTTATAGTCCTCACCTACATAATGCCTGAACGTGCCATCGTCCATCTGCTTTACTTTGCTCTTAAGCTCGCCAAGGGTTTTTATTTCCTCCCCATTGTCAAGCTTGAAAGTGTAGGTTATGGTTGCTTCTATGCCTGAGGGCTCAGCCTCTCCCTTGGCTACCTTTTTCTCAAGGCTAGGCTCTTCTTTTTTGACTTGTTGCGCAGCCGCAGCCGGGGTGGCCTGGGCGGTCGGAGCAGCCTCAAGCTTTGGCAAGGGCTTGTTTTCTTTTCTTAGAGTCAGCAACTCAAGCATCTTCTGCTTTTCCTTGGTTGCGTTCATGTGCGCTGCAAGTTCAACATCACTGACAGCATCCTTTACCCAATCTGCGAAGTCATTCTTAGCTTCAGTCACGTGCTTTGCAAAGTCCTCGTCTTTCATAGCTACTATTTCATCATAAAGGCTTGCCATGTTTATAACCAGCATCCCGTTGATTAGCTTCAGGATTTTTTCAGGGCTGACATCCTTCCTGAATAGGTTAGCTCCTTCTGCCTTCTTTTCTCCTCCTTCACTTTTGGCAGCAGGTCCTTTCTTCATCTCTGTTTCATAATCCTCTCTGGCTCGCTTTGCTCTTGTAATCGCCTCTTGAAGTTCTTCTTCTGAGACAAGCTTTTTCTCAAGCTTCTCAGGCTTCTTGCCTAGCTTTTCCCAGTGCTTCTGGATTCTTGGAACTAGCCCTTCAAGATAAATCTGGACCATGTTGAAGCTGCCTGTTTTTACCTTGTCTGTTGCCAGCTTGAGCTCAAGCTTTAAGTCAAACACATCAATCCCCTCCTTCTCAAGCTGCTCAAGCTCGAATTGGAGCTGGTCTATCTTTTCGTTGAATTCGTTATACTTCTCTATTTCCTCGTCGCTTAGCCTTTGCACGCTGTGCATTAATGGCCTGAAGGCAATGAAATAAGGCTTTCCCCTGTTGTAGTGAGGGTTTTCTACCATTCCGCTTCCGACGGTTGCTTTTACTAGTGATTTCAGCACTTCCTCACCGTACTTTATCCTAATCCTCTCAAGGTCTCCTTCGTCCCTGGTTCTCATCTGGATTTCTGTGTTGATGTTAGCTTTGATAGTCCCTACGAAGTCGCTCAGGACCTGGGATATCAGCAGCATTCCGAGCCCCCACTTTCTGAATTCCCTGCATCCCCTCTCTATTTGAAGGAATCCTTCGCCGCTTCCACCGAACTTGGGCAGCAGCCTGTGAACCTCGTCGTAAACAAGCAATAATTTGAGGGTTCTGCTCTCTGGGAAATTAGCCCTGAAGACTTCCCTGATTGTATTGGCTACAAAGATGTCCATCTCTCTTGGTTCTAGCTTGTGGCAGGCGAAAATTTGTATCTCTCCAGGCTTGATGTATTTCTTGACATCAATGACCTCTCTTGGATTGTTGACCTGCCTTATGTTTCCGTTAAAGGTTCTTGCGTCAGTTGGCTTCATTCCGAACATAGGATATAGCGAGAGCATGGTCTTGTCAGTGCACTTCCTGAGCATTCCTGTCCATTGTGCTGTTGGGTCAAAGACTATCACTGCAACGCCTTTCATCAGGAGCTCTTCAACTATTACTTGGGCTGATACTGACTTTCCGCTTCCTGTGCTTCCTGCATTTATTGTGTGAGTCATAAAGGCTTCCATGTTGAAGTAAGTTTTATGGTCTGTCTCTGCTATCTTTCCTGCGAATATGCTCCTGGGTCCTGGCTTTGGAAGCTCGTTAAGCTCAACTTTAAGGTGGAATTTCTTCTTAGCCTCTATCCTCTTTTTTATTTGCCAGTAAGCGAGAAGGGCAAGGGCAACAAGTATAAGGAATAGCAGCAGGTGCCATACTTTTATCGGCCCTATTATTGCTATCAGGTACCAGGGCGTGCTTATTTTGAAGATGGCGCTTGTCCCTGCGCTTAAGCCCATATAGTTTGCAGTAACCCTTAGTATGTAATCCCCTGTTTTTGCCTCTCTCGGTATTAAAGCGCTTTTAAGCAGTGAGAATGAGGTTTTTAGGAATACATTGGTGTCATAAGTCCAGAGGGTCTCTTTCCCTTCTAAGTCTTGTATTGTGTAGAAGAGCTGGACAGCGTACTGACGGTCAGTTAGCAGGTTCCTTAAGTCTGTTTTGAACTTCAAGGTATTGCCTGGGTAAACGTTTTTATTGTTAAGCTCCAAATCTATTAGCAGGGCTTGTACTGGAAGCATTTCTTTTGGAAGCAATTCAATAACTATAGGTATGCTGACATTGATATCCCCGTCCATTCGCAGGCTGCCGTTGTATATCCCTGGCTCACCTACTCCGAATATCGTTAGAGTTATATAATCATCTGAGCGCGGCGGAAGGAGCATTGTATCTTTGTCCATCTTGACTAGGTTGCTAACATTGCCTTCAATGCTGAAGATTATGTTCGCGGTTTTTTCCTTGAAGCTGTAAAGCGTGACTTTCTCCTGCAGGAAGTTGCCAAGCCGCAGCTTTCTGTTAATCTCAGATATTGATACTATGTAGTCTGTTCCTTCAATCTTTTTCGGCCTTTGAACTACTGGAGGGATATCATACTCTCCTGTCTTTGTGCTGTCGCCTTCCTCATCCACTCCTTCATTGGTGGTTGTTCCTGGCTGGTCAATCCCAGGCCCAACTCCTGTAGTTGGAGGGTTTGGAGGCTGTTTCATCACCAATACTATGTTGTGTTGCGTGCTGTTGCTTCGATTCACGCTTATATTGCTCCTGTAGACTTCGTATCCTGTCTTGTAAGCAAATACGCTCCAGTTTCCCTCTGGAACTGTCATGTTGTAGAATCCTGTAACATTATCGCTGTAATTGGCTTCTCCTCCGATTTCTATCACGACCTGGCCAAGCGGATTCCCAGAGGTGTCTGTAACATTTCCATAAACATAACCTGACCAAGGAGCCATTCCCTCACCAGCAGGGCACTCGTCAGTCGGATCAACCCACACGTAATAATCCTGCCAAAGAGAGTTTTGGATTGGGAGGAGTAGTTGGTAGTTGAATCGCTCCCCTGAGAATCCATCAACAGGTGTTTGGAGTACTTTTGTTACCAGCACAAGGTTATCATTGCTGTCTTTTAATATTCCTGTGATAAAAGTGGTTGAGTTATACTGGCTATATGTATAGGTATAAGTTGCTGGTGCTGTTATTGAGTTTGCTCCCACTTCAAAGGTTTCTGTGCTTGTAAACGTATTGGTTGCTGAGAAGAAATCAGAGCTGCTTACATTCATGTAAGCGTCTGCTTCTGCTGTTGTTGCTGCTTGGAGGCTGCTGAAATCTATACTTGCTTCAGGCACCATGCTTGCATATAATTCATGCTCTATCTGCGGCTCAAAGCATATGTAAAGGAGGTGGTTTTCATTATCAGTCTCTGTCAGGGTAGTGTTGCCTGTGAAGTTGAAATGCCACTCCTGGGTCCAGCCAACTCCCCATGCTGTTCCGTAAATAGCAGACCAATGGCTAACATCAAATTCCATTTTTAGCTCTATCTCGCTAATTGTTCCGCCCTCAGTTTCAAGGTAAGAAACATATCCTATGAACTGCCCGATTATAATAAGCCCTTTTATGGCCAGGGCTACAAGCAAGATTACAAGGATGGTGAAGACGATTTCCTTTTTTGCTGTTCTTTCTGCCATTTTTTTGTGTTTGTTTGCAATTCTTCTTTAGCGGTTGTCTTTCATGTTATCAATCATTATTTGTATCTTATTGCCTAGCTCTACAAGGCTTGGGTGCAGCATCTCTTTTGTCTCTTCGTCAAGCTGGTTGTATTGCGCCTCGATCTTCTTGTACTCCTCAAGCGCTGGCATGATCTGGGAGCCCTGCAATAATTCTTGGAGGTTAGCTATTAGCACATTGAGCTCATCCACGCTGCTCCTCATTGCGAGCACTTCGCAATAATTATTTATCTTCCCGGCCACCTCTGCAACTTGCTCGTGTATGTCGTTCTTTGCAATGATTGAGAGCTCTGAGTAGGCTCCTCTTGCCTCTTCATAAAGCGCAATAGCCTTGGTGACATCTCCGGCATCAAGGGTATCGTTAATCTCGTTGATTATAATGTTGATGTAATGAAGGTTTTTGTTGCGCTGAAGCCTGTAAATCATGTATCTCGCACTTTCTAACCCTCCGTATCTTACTCCTGCAAACACCAGCCCTCCCATCAGGATTATTATGAGCGGGATGTAGATTATTCCTTTGACTCCCGGCACTTTTATGTTTCTGACTGAGAAGCCTGTTATTTTATCATCTGTCATCAGCGCGGGCTCTATTAACACTGCTGTTTTTATCCCCTTAATCAACTCAATCGGGATATTGCTCTCGAAGTAATAGGTGATGATGGTATCGCCATTTAACTCGAACTTGATTATTGGGTCTTGCTTAAGCACTTCAAACTCTTGTAAGCTCTTGATATCAATAGCATCATCGGTCACTTCTTTTGGCACAATCTCGATGAGGAATGCGCCCTCGGTGAGATTGTAGACCTTCACCTCTCTTATAACAACGCTCATCTCCCTGCTGGCTCCGTCCCTGTAGCTTATTCTTGCATTCTTGATCTTGGTCGAGATTACTACCTCTTGCTGGAGCTCTTCAAGGAATTCAAGGACTTTCTCCTTGTTCACGCCCTTTGTCAGGTTGCTCATCTCAAGATACTCATCAACCAAGGCTTCTAGCTCTTCTTTTCCAATATA
>DATEYH010000109.1:0-13263 GCA_035256305.1 Candidatus Nanoarchaeia archaeon | reverse complement strand
TTAAGCCCCATGTTCCTCTCAAGAACCCTGGGCTCTGATACCGACATATGGAACATTATTTTCCCGCTCATAGCAGTATGGGTTTTCCTTGAGGCCTTTGAGACTAAGTCCTTGAGAAGCAAGATCATACTTTCAGCGATTTTTGGAGTTGTCATGGGCGTCTTTAGCTTTGCATGGGGAGGATGGTGGTACATCTTTGACTTTGTTTTTGCAACACTCATCATCTACCTTGCGTTTACCCTTCTCAGGAATTATATCACCCATAAGAATATTAGGAAGATAGTAAGTCAGGAAGCCAAGTTCACAGCCATAATCCTTGCAGTCCTGTTTATAAGCTCAGCAGTTTTTGTCTCCCTCATCCTGTCTCCAAGCGCCTTTTTGAATGCTTTTACAGAGCCTTCCCAAAGATTCGCAACTGCCAAGCTCGCTGCTCGCGAGAACTACTGGCCTAACATATTGACGACAGTGGCTGAGATGAACGAGGCAGGCATAGATACCATAATAAGCCAGACTGCTTTTGGGATTAACCTCTTCTTTGTGATATCCCTCCTAGGCATAGTCTTCACTCTTGTCAGGAAAAAGCCAGTGCTAAAAGAATATCTGATTATCGCAGCTTCAGCCCTTATTTTCATATTCTTGGTGTCAAAGGCAGCATTCAGTTATAGCCCTTACACCTACTTGGCAATCCTGATGCTTCCAATAGTGGTGCTGCTGTTATTCCTGTTAACAGAAAAGGAGAGCGCAGTGGACATCAAGCCTGCAATCCTGCTTACAGTTTGGTTTGTAGGCATGATTCTTGCAGGCACCAAGGGAGTGAGGTTCATACTCCTTGTGATACCAGCATTCTGCATTGCCTTTGGAATTGCCATCGGCTACCTTCATCAATACCTTGCGCGAATGCTCAAGGATGAGCTCAGGATTTCAGAGTCAATAACCAAGCCAGCCATCTTTATCCTGCTCTGCTTCCTCCTTGTGACGCCTATAAGGGCAGGGATTAATACAGGAGAGAGCTTTACTCCATCAATGACTAGCGGCTGGTGGGAGACCCTTGGAAAGATAAGGGAAGAATCGCAGCCAGACGCAATAATTAATTCCTGGTGGGACTTTGGCCATTGGTTCAAGTACGTGGCTGATAGGCGCGTTACTGTGGACGGAGCAGGCCAGCACTATCAGCTGGCTCACTGGATGGGTACTGTTCTTGTAAACAATGACGAGGAAAAGGCAATTCACACGCTCAGAATGCTTGACTGCGGAAGCTTCCAGTCATACGAGACATTGTATGCAGAAACCAATGACGTGCTCTTCTCAGTAGACCTTCTGAAAGAGGTGATATTGCAGGACAAGGAAGATGCTCGCAAAACCCTTGAGAAGGCAGGCATAAGCAAGGAAACCATAGACAAAACCCTTGGCTATGCTTTCTGCAAGCCACCTGAGAACTACCTGATAACCTCAGAGGACATGGTTGGCAAGGCAGGTGTCTGGGCTCACTTTGGCTTGTGGGACTTTGAGAAGGCTTACATGATAAGAGAGGTAAAGCCTGCAGCTCCTGAAGAAGGAATAGGCATCCTGAGAGAGAAATTCAACTATTCTGAGGATGAAGCCACTAATCTCTATTACGAATTGCAGGCCCTGGAGTCAGACAGGGCAATGAACGACTGGATATCGCCCTGGCCTAATTACCTGATAGGAGACTGGCTGGCTTGCAGCCTAGAAAAGGTAGGGCAAGATAAAGAAGAGTCAAACCTTACGAATGCCACAGCCAATGAGCAAGGGGATGCTGGCAGCATGATCTGCCCCGTGGGCAGTGAGATTAACAGGAATGAGCAAGCAAGGACAGTGATTGATGGCGCAATAGTAGATCTTGGCAACTATCAGAATTCAACCCTAGTTATCAGCTCATATGACCTTACATCAGGCTATAAAATCGGCACAGGGAAAACAATACCCTCAGCATTCGTGCTCTTCAAGGAAGACGGCATTGAAAGAGTAGAGATGGAAAACTCCACCTTCCCCTATGATGTGCTGGTAGACCTGGTTGAGAACAGGAGCATGATTTGCGACCCTCACCTTTCAGAGTCATTGTTCACCAAGCTCTTCTACCTTGACGGCAGGTACACAACCCAGTTCGAGAAGTTTTCAGAGCTCACAGACATGACAGGAGCAAGGATAAGCGTGTGGAAGGTCAAGTGGGATCCGCAGTTCCTTGACTGAGAATTTTTTTCTAATTATTTTTCCTTTTCCTAATTCTTTTATTACCCTGGAACTTTTCCCACACCTAAAATCTTCTTCATCCTCTTGATGTTATGATAAGCATCATCATCCACGTCCTTTATTTTCTTGCCTTCAAGCACTTTTTTAATCTCTTCAACAGATTCCTTTATTGTGTGCTCTGGCACAAAGCCGAGCTCGTTCTTGATTTTATCAGAGCAAACATGATAAGAGCGCATGTCATCCGTTGGCACAACCTCGACAGGAATGTCTCCAACCACTTCCTTGATCAGGTTCGCGATTTCAACAACTTTGAGGTTGCCGTAGCCTGCATTAAAGATTTTCCTGTGAATCTTGTCAATAGGCACTCTCAAGAGGAGCTCGTAAAGCCTTGCCATGTCCTTGATATGGATTAAAGGCCTTAGCTGCTCTCCGCCAAACACCTTTATCTTGCCCTTGCTAATTGCAGAGCTTGCAAGGATGTTAACCACCAGGTCAAACCTCATCCTTGGCGAATAGCCAGAGACTGTTGAAGGCCTGATTATTACTCCTTTGAACTTATCATCCAATCGGTACATGAGGTAATGCTCAATCTCAACCTTTAGCTTGGAGTACTGGGTTAGAGGCTCTAGCTCCAAATCTTCTGTCACATTAGGCTCCTTTTTTATGCCATAAACACTGCTGGTTGAGGCGTAGATGAACCTTTTCACTCCATGCTCCTTTGCAAGGTCAATCATATTGATAGAGCCGTCATAATTAACAGAATGAGTGAACTTAGGGTCAAGGTCTGCGCTCGGATCATTTGATATGCAGGCAAGATGGATCACGCTGTCACAGCCTTTTAGAGCCTTGATTATGTCCTGCTTGTTTCTCAGGTCGCCCTTGATTATTATGAGGTTAGGATTATTCTCAGCCTTTATGGCTTTTACGAACTGCTCAGGAGAGTCCCAGAACCAGAAGGTGTCAAGCACATTAACCTTGTGACCTTTCTTCAATAAATAAGGAACCAGTACAGAACCAACATAGCCTGCTCCGCCGGTGACTAGCACCTTGACATTAGTATCATTTTTCTTATTATGGGTATTATTTTTCTTTTTCATAATGCTAGCTAGAAAGCTGACGCATATATAAATCTTTTTCCTTTAACAAGGAATTAAGAAAATATTTAAAGAAATATTTAATCTTGTTTCTTGATGGTTGCTTTTAATCCAGACATGATAGGCTACCTTGCAGCCCTTTTCGGAACCTTCATAATGCTGCCTCAACTAATAAAATCTTTAAGAACCAGAAGCGTTGAGGACATTTCCGCATTAATGTTGGCCATTTACATAATTAACTGTGTTCTATGGACAACTTATGGCATACTGATAAAGAGGCTTCCTGTTTCTCTTAGCAATGGAATTGCCTGCCTTATTGTTCTTGCCCTGTTTATTGTCAAGATGAAATATTCCAGAAAATAAAACAGAAAAACAAAAAATTTAAGCCACGTACTAAGATTAAGGCATGTATTTTGCCCAGTCATACTGGCCTTTCATCGGCATATAGATGATTGCCCTGCGAAGGGTTTCTTCCGGAGAAACATCCACTGCATGTATTGGCATGCATGCGCCTACCTGCTGCCTTTTGTCATCAAATCTTTCCATAATCCTTGGGCTGACAAACAAAACCCCTTGATGATAGAAAAGGGTGAATATCTGGTTGCCTTCTTCCATTCTTTTCAGCAGCGGAATTGCTGCATCTGAGATTGGCTTACTCTCTTCACTTGCTATAAGCAGGGTGTCAAAGGGAGTGTTCTGAGCCAGGTAAACATTTGAGCCGAACCCTGTACTTTGCTTATCGTCAGTTACTGCTTTTGTTTGGGAAAATCTTGGCAGATCCTCTGGAAATATCTGGAAGTGGTCATGGCCAGGAATGCTCATGCCTTCAAGCACATGGTTCCTCAAACCTATGAGGTGATGCTTGTCACATCCCTCTATCATGACTTCAAGATAGTCTGCTCCAAAGATGTTGCCTCTGGTCTTGCCTGGCTCTGGCTTGTACATGGCTGTCTTTTCCTCTGGAACAGGCACTGGCTTAACTCTTATCGAGATATCATCATGATTTCTGAGCACAGAGAGCGAGTGGCCGTACTCAGCAGGGTACCTGTTAGGCAGGATTAAGTGCATTCCCAGATCATCAATAACATTATCTTCGACTTCATCAGGATAGTTCTTTGCATCGATCGCCTGGAGAACATTCTGGCAAAGGAAGCAGCTGGTTATGTCATCAGCCAGCCTTACACCGTAGCTTTTCAGGTTGTCTTTGAATTCGTAGTGCTTTTGCTTTGCCATGAGCTCTCTTCGCATGGCATTGTTTGCCGAGGTGACCATGATGAATGAATATGCCTGATTGTTGATTTTAACTGGGGCAGAATCATAGGTTGTTGAGTAAACAAAATCTCTTGGAGTTCCATAGCTTTCCAATGCATGCGCCCATTTTAAAAGGAAACTGCCGTATTTGTTTATGTCAAGCAACTTGCTGGCTCTGTCTAAAAATTTCTCATCTTCCTCTGATAATGGCTCGATTCTCATTTTATATTGCCTCCTATTTTTCTTTTTGTTTTTTATAATACGCGTTCATTGCGTGTATCATCTCGAACATTGCAATCTCTTTGGATATTGGTGAGTACCAGAAGTTTGGCTTTTCAAAAGATGCTAGCTCATCCCTGCTTATCTCTTCCACTGTCCTTTTGCTTCTGGGAGATTCTATTAGCATTGCAGTGAGTGTCGGTCTCCAGAGCTTGTCAGCATCCCTTGCTAGCCCATCATTTATTGCACAGTCATCTAGCGAGTAGAAGCCTGGCCTGGTGTCGTGTTGTGAAATGATTTCACAAATATGTTCCTTGTATTTCTGACCGTTTTCTTTGTGATATTCCATAAAACCAATGCGTGAGAGCATTTCATCAGCAAATTTCTTACCTAGGTCTTGGTGCCTTTGCCTTAAAAAAGGCTCATAAACCTTTCGTGCTGGAGTTGACCATAATGCTCTTTCTTCATCCGGCATCATGCCCCAGCCAGTGTCGTGGAGGATTGCGGCGGGAATTACCACTTGCCTTTTAGCATCAGGATAATAACTAAGGAGTTTGAGTGCAAAATACACTACGTGCTCTGCATGGCCAGGGTCGTTTCTTTTGTCCTGGTAAGGTAGAGCTTCATGCCAAATCCTTGTTTCACAAGCATCAAGCAGGTGTAATACGTTCTTTCCTTTCCCAGACGCGTCCCATCGAGTATAATCTATTGGCCCATAAAATTTTAATTTTTCTTTTATATCCATGAAGAACGCAGAAATAACCAGAACTTTTTAAATGTTACCATTTATAAGTAAAAAATTTATTATTTTTCCTTGCCTAAATACTTAAACCAGCTCTTGGTTGCCTTCTCAATCGAATCCTTGTCCCAGACAGGAACATTCCTCCAGTACTCAATATCATCAAGCATTACCTTGACTCCTTTTTCAAAAGACACTTCTGGCTCCCATTTCAAGAGCTTCTTTGCCTTGGAGATGTCTGCGTGCGTAGAGTCAGGCTCCCCGGGCCTCTTGGGAAGGTGAACTTTGGGATAATTCTTTCCTCCGATTAATTCTGCAAGATAATTGACAGATTGAGGCTTGCCAGTCGCAATATTGATTATCTCTCCATTAAGCTCAGACTCTGCTGCTTTAAGGGTTGCTCTTGCAACATCCTTGACAAAGGTGAAATCCCTGGTTTGTTTGCCGTCGCCAACAATTGTCAAGGGCTTTTTGTGGAGTTTCTGGGATAAAAATATCTTGAAAACAGCGCCATAGGTCGTATTTGACCTTGCTCTTGGGCCAAACACATTAAAGTAGCGAAGTGCAATTACAGGAAGATTATAGAGTTTGCCCCAGAAGAGCACGTATTGCTCACTCACATACTTAGTGAAGGCGTAAGGGTATTCTGGCTTTATTTCAGCCTCCTCGTTTGTAGGATATTTTTTTGGAATGCCGTAGCAAGAAGATGAAGCAGAATAAACAAACTTTTTGAGATTATTGCAATGCTTCCTTGCAGCTTCAAGCACCCTTACCGTAGCAGTGACATTTGACTGGTGATAAGTCACAGGATGCTCAATGCTAGGAACAATGTCAGCCAGTGCAGCCAGGTGAAAGACATAAGTTGCATCCTTGAATACAGAATCATCAAATTCCTCGCTTAGCTCTATCTTGTGGAACTCATAATACGGGTTGTCCTTGAAAATCTCAATATTCTCTGGTGTGCCATTAGCCATGTTATCAATAGCAACAACTCTGAAGCCCTTGCTCAGCAGCAACTCAACAAGGTGAGAGCCAATAAAGCCTGCGCCGCCAGTGACGACTGCTTTTTTAATTTCTTTCTTCTTTTGCTTCATTTTGAATTCTTTATTTCCTTCTTAATTTTCTGTAGCATAGTTTCAAAATCAGTAAAGGTAAATTTGGTTATGCTTCTTAACAAGCTGTTATCCAAGCCAAGTCTTTTTGGAATAGTGGGAATCTCACAGTTAACAATGTCGTATTCTCTTCTTATATTAAAGATTTTCTCAATTCTGGCTGCCATCTCAGCATGAGTAAGGTATTCGCCTCCTCCCAAATTGTATGTACCCTTAGCATCTTTCTGTATTAATAAATCCATTACTCGCGGGATATCCTCCACATAAATGGGGGTTCTGTAAGTGTTTTTGAACACCTGCATTTTATTATCAGGATTAATAAACCTGGTGACAAAATTATCGCGATCATCTTCTCTCTGAGCTCCAAATATTAATGAGAACCGCAGGATGAGGTGATTCTTATAGTCCTGAATTATTTTTTCTGCTTCTAGTTTTGATTTGCCATAGGCATTGACTGGGTTGGGCTGGTCAGTCTCCTTGTAAAAGCCTTTTTTGCCGTCAAAAATCTGGTCTGAGGAAAAAAAGATTATTTTTGAATCAGAGCTTTGCTCCTTGGCAGCACCAACAATGTTAGCTGTTCCGTTCACATTGACTTCAAGGGTTTTGTCCTCAGCTTCGCTAATGCTTGAGATTGCAGCAGTTATTATTATAACGGCTGGCTTTGTCTTCCTGAGAACCAGTTCAACCTCATGCTTTTTGGTAATGTCCAGCTGCAATTGTTGCGCAAGAGCAGGGTTTTTCTTGTTATGATAAGTCCCAATTAGCTCGTACTTGTCTTTCAAGTAATCAGCAATTCTTTTTGCAACAAATGAATTCGCTCCTATGAGCAACACTTTTTTCATAAACAATCCCCCTTGAGGCTGTGAACTTCAGCGCGTATTTAAACCTTGCCTTATTGTAGATGACGAATGAAGATATTTCCAATAAATTTATTAATCCTGGTAAAATCTCTTGACTATTAATAAACAAAACAAACGCAGGTGTTATCATGGGGGAGCTAAAGAATTTCATCACGCCGCTGCACAAGAAGACCAAGCGGGATTATCTTGCAAGGATGATTGATGACAAAGTCCATTGCATGAAAGTAGCAAAGGAGTATGGCAAGGATTATTGGGACGGCGACAGGAGATATGGCTATGGAGGCTACAGATATCTTGCTGGCTACTGGAAGCCTGTGGCAGAGGCACTCATCAAGACTTACAAACTAACAAATAAGTCAAAGGTTCTGGATGTTGGCTGCGGCAAGGCTTATCTGCTCTACGAGATAAAGCAACTACTCCCAGGCATCACTGTAAATGGGATTGACATTTCAGAGCATGGGATTAATGATGCAATGCCAGAGATAAAGCCGAAGCTGATGATTCACAAAGCCCAGGACAAATACCCTTTCAAGGACAAGGAGTTTGACTTGGTAATTTCTATAACTACCCTCCACAACCTTTATATTTACGAACTTAAGAAAGCGCTCCAGGAAATAGAGCGGGTGGGAAAGCACAAGTACATTGCTGTGGAGAGTTACAGGAACGAGCAGGAACTATTCAACCTGCAGTGCTGGGCACTTACCTGCGAGGCTTTTTTCACACCAGAGGAATGGACCTGGCTCTTCAAGGAGTTCGGCTGTGACTGCGATTACGAGTTTATTTATTTTGAATGAGCCTTTAACACATATAATCGGAGGTTTAAAATGGGAAAACGTTATACCAAGCTAAAGATTTTTCATTTCCAGGAAAAACTAGACTCTCTGCCAAAACATGTAAAGAAGATAATGCCGCCTGTCCATATCAGAATTAAGCCCACGAATGTATGCAACCACAGGTGCAGCTACTGCGCCTACAGGCAGCCTGACCTGCAGCTAGGCCAGGACATGGTTGTCCGCGACTTTATTCCGCGAGAGAAGATGAAGGAGATAGTCAAGGACCTTGCAGACATGGGAGTAAAAGCAGTCACTTTCAGCGGCGGAGGAGAGCCTCTGTGCTACCCTTATATTCTTGAGACTCTCAAAGCATTGGCAAAAACAAAAATCAAGTTTGCAGCGCTCACCAATGGAGCATTGCTCAAGGGCGAAGTTGCTGAAATTTTTGCAAAGCACGGCTCATGGATAAGGGTTTCAATGGATGGCTGGGATGATGAGAGCTACAAGATGTACAGGAGCGTGGGGAATGGCGAGTACACTAGGATTATGAACAACATGAAAGCCTTCAAGAAGCTCGGAGGCAAATGCGTTCTTGGAGTTAGCCTGATAATCAATAAGGACAATGCATCTCATGTTTATGAGATGGTCAAGGCTGTCAAGAAGGTTGGGGCTGACAGCGTAAAGGTTTCTCCCTGCATAATCAGCAATGAGGGCAAGGCCAACAACGAGTATCATGCGCCCTTCTTCAAAATAGTCAGGGATCAGATTGAAAAGGCAAGGAAGGACTTTGAGGATGACAAGTTCGAGATATTCGACGCCTACCATGACCAGCTCGAATCCTTTGAGAAAGATTACACCTGGTGCCCTTATCACCAGATACTCATGGTAATAGGAGCTGACCAGAACATTTACCCGTGCCAGGACAAAGCCTACAATTTTGAGAACGGAGTTATCGGTTCAATAAAGGACCAGAGCTTTAAGCAGTTCTGGTTCTCAAACAAGAACAATTTTTTCAAGATAAACCCATCGATTCATTGCAACAACCACTGCGTGTCTGATGCAAAGAATAAACTAGTGTTTGAATACCTGGATGTGGACATGGATCATTTGGAGTTTGTGTAAAGTTTGGAGTTTGCGTGAGCGAGGAATTTGTTAATGAGGAAGAATAGTAAAATGAAGAAGAACAGTAATGATAACAAAGCCAAGAGTAAGAACGCTGATGATTTTTCAGAGCTAAAGAAAATAGCTCGTGAGCTAAGGCAGGGAGGCTTTAAGATTGCCATAGAATTCGGAGAAGGGCATATTGCTCCTTCTTTCTCGCCAATTGAGGTTATAGTTACGTTGTACGAGCGAGTGATCAAGCCAGAGAACAAGGATAAGTTCATTCTTAGTAAGGGGCATGGCTGCCTCGGATGGTACTGCATGCTGAGGAGAAAAGGTTATTCTCCTAATGTAAGCCCTCACCCTGATATTGAGGCTTGCCAGGGCATTGAGTGCACCACAGGAAGCCTTGGTCATGGCTTGCCAATAGGAGTAGGCATGGCTTTTGCAAGGAAGCTCAAAAAAGAGAAGGGAAGGATTTTTGTGCTTATCGGAGATGGTGAATGCCAGGAAGGAACAATCTGGGAGTCGCTCAATCTTGCAAGAAGATACAAGCTTGATAACCTCACAATAATCTTGGACCATAACAAGCTCCAGGCGCTCTCAAGCATTAAGGAGATACAGGACGAGCAGAATTTCAAGGCCAAGTTCGAGGCCTTTGGATGCAACACAACAGAGGTTGATGGCCATGACTTTGGCCAGCTAATTGACGCCTTTGATGAGAAGCACATAATACAGGAGATGCCCCGCACAATCATTGCGCATACAATCAAAGGAAAGGGCTTGAGCTTTATGGAAAATACTCCTAAATGGCACACAGGAATCCCTGTTGGAGAAGAACTTGAGCAGGCATACAAGGAGCTGGGGATCAAGACTGAGAAAAAAACAAAGGCTGATAAAAAATGAGGAATGAATTCAGCAAATTCATAGCTGAGATAGGAGAAAAAGACGATAAAGTAGTTTTGATAATAGGAGACTTTGGCTACAGGATTATTGATGAGTTCAAAGCCAAGTTCCCTGACAGGTTCTTCAACTTCGGCATTTGCGAGCAGAGCATGATAGGAGTAGCAGCAGGCATGGCTTTGGAAGGGTTAAAGCCTTATGTCTACACTATCACGCCTTTCCTGATTGAAAGACCTTTTGAGCAGATAAAGCTGGATATTGACCAGCAGAATGTTAATGTGAAACTAATAGGCTATGCTGACTACCCTACCCAAGGACCAACGCATGCAGAAATAGATGCACCAACCCAGATGAAATTATTCAAGAACATTCAGTCTTACTTCCCAAAGAGCGCCAAGGAAGCCAGGAAAGCCTTGGAAGAGTCATACCTCTCGGGCAAGCCGACCTTTATCAGCTTGAAAAAGGATAAAGGTTAAGAGGAAAATAATGAAGAAAGAAAATAAAACAAAAGAAAATCAGGCAAAGGAAAGCCAGAAAAAACAAAAACAGGTTAAGCAAAAGCTTTTGGCTATAAAAAATATTGTACTCCTGGGGCACACAGGCTTTGTAGGTAATCGGATAAAAACATATTTCAAGGAGAAGCATCCTGAGCTGAACGTCATAGGCATCTCTTCCCAGGATATAGACCTGACTAATGCAGAGCAGTGCCTAAAACTAAAGGATTATTTTAACATGGAATCCTTGGTGATAATGTGCTCAGGCATAAAGTCCAACTATGGCAACGACCTGGATATCTATTCTAAGAATGTTGCAATGGCTGCGAATGTTTGCAAGATACTCTCAAGCAACCCTGTGAAAAAACTCATCTTCTTCAGCTCAATAGCTGTTTATGGCGTTGATGTTGATAACATGCGCATGACAGAGAGCACTCCTCTTGATCCTGACACCTATTACGGGCTCTCAAAGCTTGATTCAGAAAGGTTGCTGAGCTTTGAATTCTCTAAGCTAAAGGACAGCTCGCTCATCATCCTGCGCCCCTCGACTATTTACGGGCCTGGCGAGAAGATAATAGCACCAACACCATCTGGCTTTCTCATAAAATATTTGGAAGGAGGAGAAGTCACCTTGTGGGGGGATGGAAGCGAGCACAGGGAATTCCTTTTCATAGAGGACCTTGTTCGCCTCATTGAGCTCCTGGCTTTCAGCGACTTTAATGGTATAATAAACCTGAGCGGGGATAAGCCTTACTCTTATATTGAGTCATTGGAAATAATATCAAGACTGCTGGGCAAGAAGCTGAGCATACACCATAAGCCAAGAACCAAGAGCAAGGTGGATAAAGCTTATGAGCGTGAAGGCTCCCTTCTCAAAACGCTGTTCCCGAACTTCAAGTTCACCTCATTGGAAGAAGGCTTGAGATGCATATTAAACAGCAGGAAAGGCAAAGATCACTACAAGAGAGTAAGCTGCAGGCTCTGCAACAGCGACAAGCTGGTGTTAGTGGTTCCAATAGGCGAATCACCTGTGGGCGGAGCATTCGTTACCAAAGACAAGCTAAAGCAGAAACAAGCAACCTATCCCTTGGACTTGTACCAGTGCAACTCCTGCGGCCATGTGCAGCTCCTGGACGTTGTTGATCCTAATATTCTTTTCTCCTCTGCCTATTCATACTTCAGCGGGAAAACCAGCCTGATAAAGCACTTTGCGAATTACTCAAAAAAAGTTATGGATGAAAACAAGCTGAAAAAAGGCATGTTTGTTGTTGATATAGGAAGCAATGACGGCGCTTTCCTAGGATTCTTCAAGGAAAAAGGCATAAGGACACTAGGCATTGACCCTGCTTCAAATGTTGCAGAATACGCCAACAAGCAGGGCATTGAGACCTTGCCAGTAATGTTTGACATGAAAGCGGTTGAGTATATAAAGGAAAAGTATAGCAAGGCAGACATCATTACTGCGAACAATGTTTTTGCGCACGCAGACAACCTAAAAGAAATGGCAGCCGGGGTAAGGGAGCTGCTGAAAAAAGACGGCTTGTTCTATTTTGAGGTTTCATACCTTCTTGATGTGATTGACAAGATGCTCCTGGGAACAATAATCCATGAGCACCTATGCTATCACACGATTAAGCCCTTGGCTTTGTTCCTGAGAAACCAGGGCTTGGAGCTGATTGATGTGGAGCGCGTCAGTATACAGGGAGGTTCAATAATATGCAAAGCCCAACTCTTAGGCGGGAGAAGAAGTGTTTCTCCATTAGTAGATGAGCTGATTAGGCTCGAGGAGTCCAGAGGAGTTTATCACCAGGGATTCTTTGACAGCTTTAACAAGAGGCTGGCAGAATTAAAAAAGGAGCTTAACGAGTCTTTACGCAGCCTAGAGATGCAGGGCAAGAAAATTGCTGGCTTCGGGGCAGCAAGGGGAGGAACCCTGATAACTTATTTGTTCGACCTTGGAAAATATATGAAATACATTGTTGATGATGATGAAACAAAACAAGGATTTTACAGCCCTGGCTTTCACATACCTGTATTGCCGACAAGCGCAATGTACGAACGAAAGCCAGACTATGTGATAATACTAGCCTGGGTGCATTCAAAATCCATAATAAAAAACAACAGAAAGTATTTGGAGAACGGCGGAAAATTCATAACCTTCTTTCCAAAGATAGAAGTAATAGACAAAGATAGCAAAGCGGATTAGATAACAAAATGGATTAGGACACCATGGCAATACTCATCTTCGGAGCCTCAGGCTTCCTTGGCAACAAATTAATGCAGCATTACACTAGGACTAAAAGGAAGGTAGTAGGCACATATGCGAACATCAAGAAGAAAAACCTTATCAAGTTCGACCTTGAGAACCCTGACTTAAAAAGCTTAAACTTGAAAAGCTTAAACCTGAACCTTAATGATTTCAGCCACGCAATAATATGCAGCTCAATAACAGACATGGACCGCTGCAAGACAGAGCCTGAGAAGACTTACAGGATAAACGTCACAG
>DATEYH010000108.1:0-2991 GCA_035256305.1 Candidatus Nanoarchaeia archaeon | reverse complement strand
CATTCTAACCTCCAGACCACTCAGATTTACACCCGAGTTTCAAAAGAGCACATAAAAAGCGTTAAGAGCCCTCTCGACGATTTATGATGCCTTTCTGATGATTTTTTTCTAAAACTTTTAATTTTTTATCATAATTTCTGTTTTCTAAATAATTTAATCATAAATGATAACTTATGATATTGCTTGTAATATATATTGTTTATACAATAATAAAATATTTAATCAATTATTAAAAGTTGTATTATATACCAAAAGATATATTTTAGAGTAATTCTAGAATATATTAGCAATGCTTATTGTGATTAGATAGTATTTTTTTATTCAAAAACCTTCACAAAACAGGCACCCTGCTCACAGAAAGCTGGCTGGAAATGCGGGAATCAATCTCCAGCACCTTCCTCCTTGCCTGAAGCTCCTTGAACTCAGGATCAAGGCTAAAAACCAATACATCATCCACAAGCTCCCTGCGCACAGGAATCCCCTTGCTAGTGATGTTGAGGAGATACATGCTCACCATATTCTCAGTAAAGCCAAGGCGCCGCGCAATATCCTTCAAAGCAGCCTCCTTGTTAAGATAAAGCATCATAAAAACCTCTTGTTCCCTTGGCGTCAGCCGGACATCCAGCTTTCTTGCCCTTTCAGGATTAATCATCAGTTCAAACTCATCAAGCCTCTCAGATAACTTCTCAATCTTAGCCTCAAGCTCTGCAAGCAGGCACTGATTAGCCTGAATCTCAGAAGTGTTCTGGTTAATAGAATCAAGGTGGTCATCAAGCTCAGCCTTGACAGACTTGAAAGCCTTCCTGACTCCCTCGGCAACCTTATTGAGCTCTCTATTACTATTATTATTCCCAAAAGCCTTTAAGATCGTCTTCACCCCCTCTAGACGTGAAAAAGCATTAAGTAATCATTTATTTAAATAGTTTGTTGTTGTGCAAAATCTATTCAATAAAATAATTTTTAAAGCCCAGCCATTTCTTTCCTTTCATGACCAAAAAACAACTTAGCATACTGCTCTCAAGATTGAAGGCGTTTGACAAGCCTGAGATGAAGCTTGAGCAGCACCCTACTGACTCTGAGATAGCAGGGGAAGTGCTCTGGAATGCCTTCATGCAGGAAGACGTTAAGGGTAAAGTGATTGCTGACCTTGGCTGCGGCACAGGCGTATTAGGGCTTGGAGCCTTGCTCTTAGGAGCAAAAAAGGCTTTTCTTGTTGACATTGATGCAGAAGCAGTTGAGATAGCCATGCAGAACAAGGATTTCTTGGAGAAAGAAACAGGCCAGAGGCTTGATGCTGTCTTCTCTGCTGGCGACATTGGTGTTTTTGATGAGAAAGCAGATGTTGTTATAATGAACCCTCCCTTTGGCACTAAGAACGAGAACATTGACACTGTATTCCTGCTAAAGGCCATGAGCCTGGCCAGAATCATTTATTCATTCCATAAGGCCAGCACAAAAAACTTTATTGACCGATTAATAAGTGAGAGCAATTTTGAGACAACGCACTACCAGGAATATGATTTTCCACTAAAGATGAGCATGCCACAGCACAAGAAAAGGATTGAGAGAATACGCGTAGGGCTTTGGAGGATGAAGAAGCAAAACTAATTCTTGAATAAGAAAGGCTATTATCTTAGAATACGCTGCATGCTCTGAAGCGGGTTCTGCCCTGGCCTTGCTGTTGCTGGCGGTGAACCAGACGCATACCCTATAATAATAGAATCACCTTCTTTGAGTTCGCCTGCCAGGACTTTCTCAACAGCAGTATAGGAGTTATCAGTCACCCCCTTTTTGATTAGCACAGGAATTACCAACTCGTCATATTTTAAAATATATAATGTTGCGGCACTCTTACGCTCTTCAGGAGTTAATTTTTGAATGGCAGCATATAATTTTCTGTGGTCTGTTACAGAATATAGGTAAGGAGTGTCTGGAATCTTTATGACTTCATACTGCTCAGAGCCAAAACGCATTAGTTTAGGCTCAATAGTTTTAGTCTCGGCAACTTGCTCCTTGCCTGTTATCAATCTCTCAAGCCCTATCTTGTCGCCGGTGTAATGATTCACGCCGTAACCAATCGCGCCGACCATTACTGCACCCGCAGCCCACTTAACCCATTTCTTGACATGCATACAAATCACTTATTAACTGAAAGCATAAAGGAAGAAAGCTAAATATAAATAATTTCCGATAAAAATTAGAATAATGAATCCCGCCCCCGGGCTAGAGCTTTTCACTCAAGTCCGGACAGATATAGCATTCTATTGGAATAAAAGATATGATTTAAAGCATACGGATTTTATAATTATTTTGGTTGGTTGACCGAAACATTTAAATATTAATGATTTTTATTTAAATCATATGACACAGATAAAGGTCAATTATGTTTTTGAAGTCTTGCTCTGCCTTTTGAAAAAAGAGATGCATGGAAGGGAACTTACAAAAGAGTTAAAGACATCCTTGACAAGGGTGCAAGGCGTGCTGAGCGAGCTAAGGCAGACTAATGTGCTTGACTACAGGATAGAGGGTAAGAACCATGTTTATTTCATCAAGAACAGTACAGTAGCAAAGGTTTACATCCTGAACGCTGAAAATTACAAGCTGGCAAAGCTGTTAAGGAAACATGAGACGCTTGAGCCTTTGTTCAAGGAAATAACTGAGAAAATACCCGGGAAGATAACAATCCTATTTGGAAGCTATGCAAAATTCAATCCAAAAGAAGACAGCGACATCGACATCTATATATATGACCTTGATGAGAAGTCTAAAAAGGAACTTGCAAGGCTTCACGAGAAACTAAGCATCAAGACAGGGGACTTCAACAAGGAAGACTTGCTAATGCAGGAAATCATAAGAAACCACGTCATAATACAAGGCGGAGAGCAGTACTATGAAAAGCTTAAGCTTTTTAGATAAGCTAAGAGAAGAAGGCAAGCTTGAACTGGTAGAGCCATCAGAGCCAATGGCAGAGTCCTATGAAAAGAAAAGCAG
>DATEYH010000107.1:0-6690 GCA_035256305.1 Candidatus Nanoarchaeia archaeon | reverse complement strand
GCTAGTAACGTCCTGTTTCAATCCTTTCACTTCATGGCTTAAGCCTTCCCTTTTGGTCGCAACATTAATGCTTAGCTGATTAATCTGCATTGAGAGCTCAATCGAGGTGCGCTGAAGAGCCTGAATCCTAGAGCCAATGCTTTTAAGATAGCCTGAAAGCTCTAACATCTCCCTCTGCCCGATAATCGCTGCCATGTTTCCGTCTTATTTTTAGTGGTTTATAAATATTATTGTTTTGCTTAGCATTACGCAAACCCAAATCATAACCGTGCTACCGAGCAGCAAAGCTGCGAATTTTTGTATGGGACTAAGCGAGCATAGCGAGCGCATGTCGCATTTTTACCTAAAGGCTTGCTTGCAAGGCTTTATAGAAAAGTTTTTATACTACAAGCATGATTAAGCTGTTTCATATAGAGGAGTGTATATTAAAAAGGGGTGAATAGTTGCCAGACGAACTGATGCCTCCGTTACCGCCCGGAGCAAAAAGACCAAAGGATAAGAAAAGCTTTTTTTCTGGGATTTTTGGCAAGAGAAAACAGGAGCCATTACCAAGCACCACTCCTATGGCTACTGAAGCCGAGCCAAGCCAGCCTTTTGTTGAAGTGACTCAGGGCATGAAGCTTGAGGATATTAGGAAGAGCCTTGGGCTGGATGTTCATGTGCCAGAGTCGCAAACCACTCCACAGCTAGAGCTAGGGCCTGAGTTTGAAGAGCCAGAAATTGCTGAGGAAAAAGAAGAGAGACCCCAGCCAGAATTCTCATTTGAGATACCAAAGCTAGAAGAGCCATCAAAGATTGAGCCAAAAAAAGAACCAGAGGGGGAAGCCCCACCAGCACCATCATTCGAACTGCCAGACCTGGAAGAGCCATCAAAGATTAAGCCTGAAAAGGAAGAAAAAGAAGAAGCCCAACCAGAGCTATCATTCGAACTGCCAGAACTGAATAAGCCTTCTGATTTCGATGAAGAAGAGGAAACCTTGCTGCCAGAAGAAGTATCAGCAGAGGATGAAATAATTGAGGAGCCTCCTAAAATAACAACAGAGAGGGAGAAATTATTGGCTGAGGAGGAGAAAAAGGCTGAGGAAGGAGTCAAGGAAGAAGAGAAGCCAGAGATTGAAGGGTTACTTCCACCAGAGTCTTTTGATGAAGATACTGAATGGACTGCAGACCTGAAACCTGAGAAGATAGCGCCAATAAAGTCAGATTTCTTGCAGGAAGTTAAGCCTAAAATTGAGGAAAAAGAAGAGAGAACCAGGCCAGAATTCTCATTCGATATACCAAAGCTAGAAGAGCCATCAGAGATTGAGCCTGAAGAGGAAGAAAAAGAAGAAGCCCAACCAGAAGAGACTAACGATTTAGACGTTGAGTTTAAAAAAAAAGAATTTGAGCAAAAAAAGGGTTTCAGCTATGAGCCAGGAGTAAGATTTGCAGATGAAACTGATAAGGAAAACAGTGTTCTAATCGAAGAGTCCCCTCAGCAGGAGATTGGGGATATAAAGAAGAGGCTTCAAGCATCATTAGGTTTTGGATTGAAAGGAGAAAAGCCAGCAAAGCCTCTTAAGGAAGAGATTTCAGACGCAGATGCAAAGGTAAGGATTGACGAGATTGCCAAAGCGCAAGTTAATTTCCCTGAACTAGTAAAAGAGCTTGAGGCAAGGCTTGCAGACAAGATAAGAGCAGAGGTAAAGGATGAGGAAATGGGCAAGCTGGCAAGCCTGTATGAGCAGCAAATAATCGAGCTGGACAACATAAGGGCAAAGCTTGAGAAGGAGCGAGAAAAACTCAAGAATGATAGGCAGGCTTTTGAGCAGCAAAAGATAGCTGTTGCTGGCCAGGCAAACAAGACTGCCTTCAAGGAAAAACAGCTAAGGAAAACCGAGGAGGGATTGGCTTTGCTTAAAGAGGAATTTGATAAGGATAAGACAGAAGCAGAGGAGCTGCTTAAGAAGCTCCCTGAGTTGAGAGAGACTTATGATAATATCACTGCCGAGATACAGAAAGTGTCTGACAGGTTGAAGGAATATGAAGGAAGAAAGGGTCAGCTAGAAGAAATTGAGGAAGAGATTAAGAGGAACGAAGAGGCACTGTTAGAGGCTCAGCAAAGGCTCATACAAACAGAGGAGAGGATAAAGGAGAAAGGCTTTTCTGACTACCTTGAAACAGAGATAAAAACAGACACCTTAGTCTCCCCTAAGTTCGAGGAAAAAGACATAATCCACGCCACTCACCTGGAACTGTACAATAAGATTGACGAGTGCAAATCACTTATAAGAGAGCGTAACCTAGCATCAGCCAAGAGCATTTATATGCAATTAAGAGAGGCTTATCACTCCCTCAGGCTCGCAGGGGCTGAGAAAGACATGCTCTACACCGTGATAAGGGAGATATACGATGATATCAAGCTAGCCGAGATTGAGGGCTCTGGTGGCTCTGATTCTGATAATGGCTCTGATAATGTCATCTATTAAGTACCTGAAGGGCCAGTTTGAATTAAGAGATTATCTTTCTTCTCGCAGCTAATAATATTCTCCTTAATCTCAAACTTAGAATCAAGGAATTTTTCAGCAACATAAATATTCGACTTCACATGCTCGGTTACCTTGCTGGTCTTGATAAGCCCGCCTGACAATGCCATGAAGGGCACCAGCTGGTCTGCAAGATAGGCATCAACACCAGCTCCTGACTCAATAGCTTTGATAAGGTTCTCTGCTGCCTCTTTTCCAACAACCTCTGCTTTCAGAAAACCCTGGTTTTCTGAACCAGCAAGTTTATCACTTGCTGTTTTCTTGTTCCTCTCGCCAAGGCTATCTGCTCCAAGAATCACAGGATTCCTCTGGTCGATCTCATCCTCCCCAAAAACAGCCCAAAGTGTAATGCCAGAGCCCGTGCTAAGGCTCTTTGAGTACTGGTGCTCAACCCTGAAAGGCACATTCAGCTTTTCAAGGTGCATCCTTGCGCTTTCTGACTGGCGCTCAGCCACCTTTGCCTGCTCCAGGTCCAGAGAGGCATGGCTCACCCCTCTTATCTGCAAAATCTTTTTCTGCTCCAAGAGAAGAACCGAAGTAGGGATGCCGTTGGCAGTATAATTACCATTAATCACCACCCTGACCTCTCCTCCGCCCTTTGGATAATAGCCTCGTTTGAAAAGGTTAGCCTCAACAGTGCCGTAGCGATTCATCTGAGGCAGGAAGACGTACTTGAAATAATCAAAAGGCTGGGACCACTTCACATCAGTGCCTCCGGTTATCTGAAAAGACACTCTCTTGCCACAGAAAAGGCTGGGTAGCAGCAAGGATTGGAGCAGGAGAGTGATTGAGCCTGCAGTCCCAATATCAATTTTGTGATGGCCTCCCTTAAATTCCTTGGGAGTGAACTGCACTTCTGTGCTGCCAGTATAACATCCAACAACTTCTGCATCGCAAAGGTTCATTGCAGCCTCTACGCAAGCCAGGTGCTGGGCAGCAAGCCCAGGGTTGCACCTTCCCTTCCTGATGTTCGTGATTTTAAAGGCTTTGCCAGTCAGCATGCTCAAAGCTAATGCTTGCCTGAGAATTGCCCCGCCTCCTTCGCCATGACTGCCGTCAAGCTCAATAATGTCTGCCATTATGGCAAGAAAAACGAGGTGTTATAAAAAATTAATTGATTTGGTTTTTCTTTTCCCAAGCTTTTCTTTTCCTAAAAGAAAAGGTTGCAATAAAAAATTAGTTAGAGTAAAAAATAATATGAAAATAAAAGAAAAAAACAAAAAAATTTACCAGCTTAATTTACCAGTCAACTTCATCTAGGTAGCTGTCTGTGTTATCAAGCTCAGGGTCGTTCAGCTCGTTGTTCAGGTTGTCAACTTCTTTGATGTCTCCTGTTATGCCGGTTTCTGCTGCTTTGCCTGTAGATGATTCTTCTCCTGTTGGAGTCGTTATTGGCGGTGTTACTTTACACCCTACAATCAATAACAGCAGCGAAGAGATTATTGCAAAGGCAATTAAGGCTTTATTCATTTTAATCTTCCTCTTCGTCTTCTTCATCTTCGTCGTCTTCGTCGCCATCTTCCTCAACAACCTCTACTTCGTCCTCTTCATTTATCTCATCAGGATTAAAGTTCTCTCCTTTCTGGTTAATCATGCGCACCAAGTCCATAAGGATGCTGTGAGCGTCTTTCAGGTCCTGGTGAGCTTCTCTTGTGAGGTTCTTGGCTTCTTCAAGCTTGTCTTTTGCTTCTTCTGTTTTATTCTCTGCTCTTAAATCTTTTGCTTCGCTGAACAACTCATTGGCATCGTTCATATTTTCCCTTGCATCATCAATCTTTGCGCTGAAGTCATCAAGCAAGTCTTCCATCTCGGTCGTATCAACTCCCTTGTCATTAAGCCTGGTAATCACTGTCTCAAGCCTCTTCTCAAGCAGCTCGCTCCTGGAAAATATCTGCCCGACTTCTGAGTGAATAACCCTTTCAGCATATCTAAAGGCAGAATACTTCATGTCTTTCCATACATCCCTTATCATCTGGGCTGCTTCCTTGAGCTCGTCAAGGTCTTCTGCTGACTCAATAGCATCCTTTGCATCCTCAAGCTTTGCTATCATCTCATCAATGTTGTCTATGATTTCATCAGCTTCTGTCTGGTTCAGGTTTTCTGCTGCCTCAACCTTGCTCTTGACCTTTTCAAGGTACTGGATTAGCCTGTCAGCAATTGCTGTCAAGTCTTCCTGTGCTTTTTCAAAGGTCTGGTTCTCTAATGCTGAGCAGTCCTCATCATTATCCTCGCACTCTTTAAGCCTTAATTTTAATCCCAAGAACTCATCTCTTGCTTTCAGGTGAATATTCTTAACTTCAAGATACTTATTCTTTGCTCTCAAGTATTTGTTCTGCGCTTCAAGAAGCTTGTCATGCGAAATTTCTCTCTGCCTTAACATATCCTTGACTTTTTCCCTGTTAAGAGTCCAATTCTTTATCTTCTGCTCGCACTCTTCTGTGTTGTTCAGGCATTCCTGCAATCTAGCCCTGTCAAGGTTCTTTATTTTTTCAATGCTCTTGTTCTCAAGGTGCTCTAGGAATCTTTGGATAATGTCCTCATTCTGCACCATGAATCTCTGCACTCTTGGAAGAGTAGCTCCTAGTTTTGGCGCAAGAACACTTCTTACCCAGAGGGCATTCTCGCAAGCGCTTGTAATTACTGAGTCGCTAGCATTTGGGCTTCTTTCCTTGACCAAATCAAAGCACTCAGTCACATTTATTGCTTGTATATTCATGCTTGTCTGGACTCTTTCCCTTATTTTCTCACGAAGAGTTTGCCACCCAGAGTCTTCTGTCGTTGTATCCCCCAGGTTGACCTGGATAGAATCTCTTTGGTATTCGCGGCCATTTTGTTCGCGGTCCTGCGCCAGAACCAAAGGCAAGGCACTAAGAACAAATACTGCCAATACCAATACTGCAATTATTTTCTGGTTCATTTTCCAACCTCCTAAATTTTTATAAGTGCTACCGAGCAACCATGTTGCGAGTGTAGCACCCTTTCGTTAACCTTTGGTAAAGGTTAATTTATAAACATACTTTCTGCAAGGCATGCTTCCACCACTAAAATAAGCCCATTCTGAACGTTTTAAGCTTTAGAAAGGTTTATTTAAGCTTATTTTCTTGGCTAAATCGCCCTTTCGCAAGGCATATAAAACCTCTAATATTACCACTATTTTATGATCTCTATTTTTAATATTGGAACTCACAGGCAAAGCACAACCTACTCTTGCGGGCCAGCCAGTCTAAAAATAATATTCAAAAGTTACGGAGACAAATTCTCAGAGAAAAAGCTTATACAAGAAACCAACACAAGCCCGAAGGAAGGGATGTTTCAAGAGGAGTGCATGGATTTCTGCAAAGAGCATGGCTACAGCTATTTCTGTAAATACAATTCTTGCTTAAGAGATTTGCTCAGGTTACTTCAGAAAGGGTTTCCTGTGCTGGTGCTGTACCAGGCCTGGGGCGGCGGCCATTACTCCATTATCTATGGCTTTAAAAATAACAGGTTCTTGCTATCTGACCCTGCAAAAGACGGGGGCTATAGAACGATTAGGAAAGACTTGTTCTTGAAGAGATGGTGGCACGAGGATTATGGGAAGAAAAGGCACAGGTGGCTGATGGTTGTGTTCCCAAGGAAGAGATGAATTTTTCAAAAGTTTTTTATAGCTGTTATTTATCCACCACTATCTATGAAAAAGGGACTACTAGCAATAATATTTCTACTTACAATCCCATTAGCGCTCGGCGCAACCATTCATGGCAAGGTGTTTGACTATAATTTCAGGCTTGCAGCCAACAGCATTGTCAAGATTAATACTGTGCCTGAGCAAAAAATGGTTGCTGTTGACGGTTCTTACTCATTCACAGTCCCGAAGGGAGAATATACGCTCACTGCTTTTGTGAATGACGAAACAGAGCAGCTGGTTTATTATGTTGAGGACAACATCTCTGTTGTGGAAGAAGGCGACTATGTGCGCGACCTTATATTGTTTCCTTACGAGGATTTAAGTGAGCTTGATTTGAACGGTGAGTTTGATGAGCTAATAATCATAGATGAACCCAAAAAAACCTCGTTCCTTTTGATAGTGTTTTATGTGCTCGGAGGCGTGGTAATAATAATAGCCTTGCTTGTATTGGCTTTTGGCAGCAAAAAGGAAAAGAGGAAGGAGGAGCCTGAAACCCAG
>DATEYH010000106.1:0-12780 GCA_035256305.1 Candidatus Nanoarchaeia archaeon | reverse complement strand
GAGGCTATTCTGAAGCTGAAGGGGTAATCATTTTATTAAACCACTCATATGAGGCTTTTATTGATTTCATAAAGCAACCTGAGCTTATTTTCTCGAGATAATCAATATCTAGCTCTGCGTTCTCTTTTTTAGCTTGTAAGTCTTGCATTAGCCTGTTATAGTATTTTTTGTCTTTCATCTTTAGGTTCATTAGGGTGCTATACAACACCCCGTATTGTATTCCTGCTAGCAGATTCTTTTTCAACTCATCACTCATTTCTTTTCCATTCTTTTTTTCTCTGAGCGCAGTCTCAAATAGCTCACCAATTTTCTCTCCTTGAGCATAAAGCTCATTTTCATCCATAAGGATGTAATCAAGCGTTTCAGGAATTATTTCCTTTATTTCTTTTATTTGGGTTATCATCTTTATTCCTCCGCAGAGTTAATATTAGAGGTTTATCTTAGGTGATTAAAATAATGCGCGCTGAAAAAACCGAAGAAATTCTATAAAAGCCGGAAATTCTAACAACTAAGGTGAAGGTTTTCCGGTAGAAGTGCCTGGCAAAGATGATGCAGAGCTAAAGACGGCTGATTTGGGCTTTCTTGCAGGCGGAACAAAGCTAAACCATCTGTTTCCGGAGCTATCGTAAAAAGTCACTCTTTTAATCTGATAAACGCCATTCTTGTCAGGGCTAATATTTAACTTGGTGCTGCCCTTCATAATTCCATAGTCAATAAAAATCCTAACAGTTGTGTTCTGATTCTTTGTTGTAATTTTGTATGAAAAAGGTGATGTTGAAGCAGACGGCATTATTGTGCCAGAATTCTGGTATAGGTCCATTTTAGGTAAATACATGCTGTGCGGGTCATAATTAATCTCATCTAAATCTAATTTACCTTTATGGTTCTTGGTTATTTTGATTTCGAATTCACCCAAGCCAGGCGTTTGTACAATTGCGTCTAAATTTGGGCTTTTCTTGATTAAAGAATATTTTGCTCCTTGAAGCTCTTTCTTAAGCTGAGAAACTCCATTATGCTGAATACAGCCGCCAACACTGCCACCTATAAATCCTAAAGTAAAGTAATTTACAGCCATTTTGTAACTCTGTAATTAGCCCAGATTTATAAATCTTTCTATTTATAACTACTATATAATAGTAACATTATTTGGGTGTGTGAAAATAAAACGCTTCAAAACAAACATTTATATACTTTCCCTGCTTAATATATTGAGGGATTATGGAGGAGTTTCAGATTCTTAGGGACAAGGCTTTGCAGAAGATAAAAGTAGCAGACCATATGCTATTCATGACCTACCCTCTGGTCAAGGACCCAAGGCTCCTGCTCTCAATTATCGAGAACGTCTATGCCAGCCTTGACTACGGCATGAGCTCCTTGCTTCACCACGAGAGGCTGTTCAAGCGGATCCCTCCCTTTCACGACTCCTTCTCCTCCAAGCTCGAGATATTCAAGAGCAGGATGATTCCTACTTATGGACTCAACCCAAGGTACCCTCAGCTAATAACCGATGTCAAGACCATACTCTCAGAGCACAAGAAGAGCCCTGTCGAGTTCGCCAGGAAAGACAAGTTCGTGATATGCTCCCCTACTTATTCCATAAAAACAGTTGACATCAACCTTGTAAAGAAATACATCTTTGAGACCAAGGTTTTTGTGGACAATATAAACAAGATTGTGAGCAAGAATGAAGGAATCTTTGCACGAAGCCAAGGATGAGCTGAAAAGGGTAGACCACCAAATCTACGTCAGCCTGAAGTATACGAGGACAGTTGATGTGCTCATGAACTGCATCGGCAGAATGATCGATGCCTACAACTGCCTAATGGATTCCCTGCTAAAGTTCGCTGTTGAGAAGAAAATGATTCGCGAGGAATATGTGCCAGGCACTCCTCTTGAGAGAGGGAACATGGTAAAGGATTTGTTCAAAGACGATATTGTGCAAAAGAATATGGAGCTCTATTTCCTCTTAAGAAAGATACATAAGAGCAGCCCGAAAAAAGAGCAGGAGTTCAGGAGGCATGTCACACTGAGAACTCATATTGACAGCCAGGAAGTAGTGGTTGATATTGACAAGGCAACAGAGTATTATTTCATGATAAAGGAATTTTGTGAGTGGGTTGAGGGAAAGATTAATGAATAAGCAGGCACTAACCCTTAATTAGCCATTCGATTAATGCAAGAAAAGAGGTGCAATGCATGAGTCGCTATATCTGCGTCCTAGGAGGCAAGGGAGGGGTTGGTAAGACCACCAGCGCCATAAACCTGGCCCATGCCATGGCCAAGCACAAGAAAACCCTGCTAGTGGACGCTAACCTGACCACTCCAAATGTCAATGTTCACCTCGGAGCTCCAATCCTGAAAAAAACCTTGATGCAGGTGTTAAAGGGCGAGGCTTCTATACAAGAAGCAATTTATTCTCATGAATCAGGGTTGAGGATTCTTCCGACCATAAGCACTGTCAGGGATTTGAAAATGCTGAAGTACGACAAGGTAAAAGCAACCCTCAGAGAGCTTGAGGATGAGGCAGAAATCATCCTCTTGGACACTTCTGCAGGGCTTAACAAGGAAGCCATTACAGTAATGGAAGCATCTGATGAGGTACTTGTCATAACCAACCCTGAGCTTAGCGCTGTCCTTGACGCCCAGAAAGCACTCCAACTGGCTCATGAGCTCGGCAAGACCATACTCGGCGTGGTGATTAACAAGCAAGGAGAGCACAGGCAGGAGCTAAAGGTTAATGAGGTTGAAAAGCTGCTTGACCTGCCAGTAATCGGGGTAATACCTTATGATACTGCCGTAAGGGAAGCCCTGAAGCTAAAGCACCCAGTCACTCTCTCGCATCCCAAGAGCAAGGCAAGCAAGAGCTATGAGGAACTAGCAGGACTGCTTCTTGGAAAAAGCTATTTTGAGAGCATAAACAAGAAAGGCGGAAGCTTGTATGATTATGTCCTGAAAGGATTAGGCTTCTGATTATTAAGATTATTAATAATCTTTATAAGTTGTTCTTTGTCTCTAAACCATATGATTAGGGCCTGTGCAATAACAGACAAGGGAATTGAAAAAATCACTGTTCTTGAGCTAGATGAAATAATAAAAGCCAAAGGCGTGGCAGAGGAGAGCGTTGTGCTGTTTGAATGTAAGGATTATGATGAGCTTTTCACCTTTTGCTACAAAGCCCAGAGCATTGAAAGAGTGCTTCTCCTTCTGGACTCCTTTGCCTTCAAAAACCAGGAAGAGATGTTGTTAAAAGCATCTGAGAGCTTAAAAAAGATTGAGCTTGACAAATGGTTTGATAAGGACAAGAGCTTCAGGGTGGTGTGCGAAAGAAGAGGGGAGCATGCTTTTGGAAGCCAGACAATTGAGGAAGAGCTTGGAGAACTTATAATCAAGGATGTGAAGCGCTCCTCAGGGTTCCTTCCTGATGTGAGCATGGAAGCGCCAGACACCATTATTTACACGTTCATTAACAATGACAAAGCCTATCTTGGGATTGACCTGGCAGGCAGGGACTTGAGCAAAAGGAAGTACAGGATTTTCAGTGCTCCAGGCATAATCAATGCCAACCTAGCCTATGCCATTATCAGGCTCAGCGAATATTCTCCAAAGGAAAAGATGATTGACTTGTTCTGCAAGTCAGGAGTGGTATGCATAGAAGCAGCTCTTTACGCATCTAGAAAGAGCGCTAATTACTATTCTAAGGATTTTGCTTTCAAGAAACTCAAGCCTTTCAATAAAAAGGACTGGGAAAGGTTATTCAAGGCAATTGATGAGAAGGCCAAGCTCAAGGGGCTTAGCATCAGTGGATTTGACCCAATGCTGAGGAATGTTGAAGCTAGCAAAAAGAATGCCAAGCTCGCAGGAGTGGACAAGATTATAGGCTTCTCAAGAATGGATGTGGAGTGGCTGGACACCAAGCTTGAGAAGAACAGCGTGGATTGCGTAATATCAAGAATATCCTGCCCAAGCAAGCACGTCAAGGAATCAGATATAAGAAAAAGTTACAAGGAACTCTTCTATCAGGCAGAGTTTGTTGTAAAGAAAGGAGGGAGGCTCGCGCTCCTTTGCGAGAACCCAAGCCTTTTAAAAGAAATTACTCTCCCTGCATTTAAGATTACGAAGGAAGATAAGCTCTGGGCTGGCAAGCAAAAGTATGAATTGGTAATGATGAAAAAAGCATAGAACTTGTGGAATGTAATTCCAATAATTTTATATACCCTTAAAGCGTAGCTGTCAATGAAAAAAACAAGAAGGTGGTACTATGTGTGATATGTGCTCTTCTGATGAAATTGTTTACAAGATAGAGCTAGAAGGCACTATGCTTAATGTGTGCGAAAAGTGCTCCTCCTTTGGTAGGGTTATTGGAAGGATTAAGCAAGCAGAGCCTGTCAAGGCAAAGAAAAAGCAAGGCAGAATAGCCCAAGCTGCTAGCGAGGGTATGCTTAAGCCAAAGAAAACAACAGAGACTGTGCAGCTCGTGGTCTCTAATTATTCAGATATAATAAAGAGAGGCAGGGAAAGGCTTGGATTAAAGCAGGAAGAATTTGCCAAGAAGCTCAATGAGAAGGAGAGCGTTATCCACAAGCTTGAGTCAGGCCAGATAAAGCCAAATATTGATTTGGCAAGGAAGCTTGAGAGGTTTCTCAAGGTAGCATTGGTAGAAGAAGTCGAGATTGAGGGTGGAGAGGGTGTGAGTGACGCAAGAAAAGGGGCAACTGACAATTTAACAATTGGAGACATGATTAACATAAGATGAGATTAAATAATGAGATTAAAATAAGATGAAAAATAAGGTAGTTATGAAAAAAAGGACTCTTGTGATAGTTGCTTTAGTGATATCCATCATGCTATACGCTGCAGGCCTGTTTAGCGGGCTTAGCTTTAGCAAATATGTGGAGCAGAGAATCAAGGAGACAACAGAGCAGGACATCTCCCTTATTGAGGATTATATAAAAAGCCTGGACTCAGACCTCCAGAGCATTCAAATCCAGGAAAGGTTCATAGCAAGCCTGAACGATAATGACACCTGCAAGTTCACTGACGTCTATTTTTCCCAGCTCAGGCAGAACCTTGGCTATTTCTGGAAGCTCCTGCCATCAAGGCTCGAGCAGTATGAGCGTGAAAGAGAGCTTTCTGCGAGCTATCTTGAGCTAAAGCAGAAATACATAATGCTCTCTCTGAGGGCTTGGATTATTTCTGACACCAATTACAAGAAATGCAACACTGATTTGGTTCCAATACTTTACTTTTATTCAACTGAGTGCACAAGCTGTGTTGAGCAGGGAGAGGTGCTGGACGAGCTTAAGGACGGCTTGCTAGAGCTGAACAAGACTGCGATTGTTTTCACAATCGATTATGATTATCCTGAGCCTGCGCTTGAATTAATAAAGGAATACTATCAAATCAATGCAGTGCCTGCAATTGTAGTTAATAACAAGGTCTTACAGGGAAGGCTTTTTTCTAAGAACGAGATACTGATTAACCTGAAAGGCAACCTGGTAGAGAAAAAATGAAAAAGAACATCTCTGTGGTTATAATCATCTGCTTGCTGCTAGCTCCATTAATATACTTCGGTATAGCTGTAAAACGGGAATATGACCGGAATAGCGTCTTCCAAGAGAATTACCTCAACAAAGATTACCAAGCGATGTATAACACCTATCTCATCACAAAGCCAGAGATAACTAACCGGGCTTATTTAGGAAATGAAAAAGCTCCTTTAACCATTATTGTGGTTGTTGACTTTGCTTCTGACCTGAGTAAAAAATTCTATTATGAGAAAGTGCCTGAGATTATAGGCCTCTACGTTGAGCCTGGCTATGCAAAGCTGTACCACAAATACCCTCTTACCCAAGATGAGTTTAATGAAAAAAGAGGTAGATTTATATACGCAAATGCTGTTCAGTGCTATACAAAGCTAGGCGGTAAAGAGCTTGAAGAGTTCCACAAGGAGCTATTCAATATTACTGAAGACAACACTATCGAAGAGAAAATCCTGGCACTGTCAGATAAGTTTGGAGTTTTAACTAAAGAATTCACAGACTGCTTAGAAAAAGAATCCTTCGAAGCGCTTTACGAGGACATGATGGAAACCAGGATGTACAGGATACAAGGCCCCTCTATCCAGTTAGGCATTGGTGAAAGCGATTACACTGTGCTCTTTGGCAACCCAAGCATCTCCCAAATCAACAAAACCATAAGAACAAAGCAAGTCAAGATAGGAATTTAGAGCAAAAATGACTCCGCAAGAAATATCCTTGGCAATTTACAACCTGACCCTCTTGCCAGTTGTATTCTTCTCAATACTCTTCTTATTAATGGCGGTTCTTAACATCTTTATGGACAGGCCTGATAAAAACCAGAGGACAAAACCGCTCAAGCACTTTCCCTTTGTCACAGTCCAGGTGCCCAGCTTCAACGACCCTGTTGCGATTAAGTGCATTGAATGCTGCAGGAAATTTGACTATCCGAAGAATCGCTATGAGATAATGATTCTTGATGACAGCACAGACCTGAAAACCCAGAAGATGCTCAAGAAATATGCAAAGAATTACCCTGGATTTATGAAATACATCCACCGAGAGAACAGGATTGGCTACAAACCAGGAGCATTGCAGGCAGCCATGCCCTACGTCAAAGGAGAAATAATTGTAATATTTGATTCAGACTTCTTGCCTGCAAAGGATTTCCTGAAAAAGATTGTTGCACCATTTGAAGATCCAAAGGTGGCTGTGGTGCAGTCAAGGCAGGGCTTCATCAACAAGGACGTCAACCTGATATCAAGGTTCGCAGCCTACCTTTTGCTAGTCCATCATGTGATGCTAATGCCTGTTTACAACAAGCTTAACACCGTATTTTTCTGCGGAACAGGAGGGGCCATCAGGAAAAGTGTTATAGACGAGGTTGGAGGGTGGAAGATAGACAGCATAACAGAAGACACTGACCTAAGCATAAGGATTCTTAGCAAAGGCTATAAGAATGTTTACCTAAAACTCGAGACTCCGAGTGAGGTGCCAATTACCTTGGAAGGGTTCATAACACAACAAGTAAGATGGACTTTTGGAAATGTAAGAGCCTTTATTGACAACATTAAAAGAATAGCCTATCAGGGCCAGCTAAGAGTAACCCAGAAGGCAGCCATAACCTTCATGACCATGGGCAACATCATTGCTCCGGCAGTAATATTAATGACCCTCGCAGGCTTAACAGGATGGTTCCTTGGAGAGCCGCAGCTCTTTGAATTCTCCCAGCTAATGGAATTAATCATAAAATTCGCTTACACCGCAGGCTTCCTGATACTAGCCACCATAACCCTTATCAAGCACAAAAGCATGGCAGACCTCCCAAAACTAGTTTTGGCAGCCTTCTCAATAAGCATAATCCTAGCCTTTGCCAATTGTGTTGCTATTTTCAGGGCAATATTCATGAAAGACAAGCCCTTGTTTGGACGAAAGACTTCTTGGCTTTGCACTCCAAAGCAAGGCAATTATGGTATTAGCTCAAGATGAGTATACAAACAATCTTAACAACAACAATCACAGCCATCTTCCTGCTAATAGTATTTTCTTACTACTACCTTCTGCTCTTCAAGAGGAAAAAGGAGCCTGCTGCCAAGAAAAGGTTCTCCAGCATAACCATAATCATTCCTGCGCATAATGAGGAGAAATATATCGCCCAAGCCATCGAATCTGTCTTGGCTGCTGATTTTAATGGGAAAAAGGAGATAATCGTGGTTGATGACGGGAGCAGGGACAAGACTTATGAGATTGCTCATGCTATTGCAAAGAAATTTCCTGTTAAGGTAATCAGGACCAAGCACAGCGGCAAATCAAAATCAATCAACAGGGCCTTGCGCATTGCAAAAGGGGAGCTCATAGCTATTGTTGATGGTGACAGCGTCATCCACAATGACGCCCTGGTTGAAGCAGTGAAATATCTTCCTCCTGACAAGATTGCTGCTGTGTGCGCAACAGTGAAGGTAAAGAACAGAAAGGCATTCCTGGGCATCTGGCTTCAAATGGAGCAGCTCTATAATTCCTTGCTTCGAGGGCTTTTCTCAAAAGTCAATGTCAATATTGTGGCTCCAGGCCCTTTAAGCGTTTACAAGAAAAAATGCCTTCTGGAAATCAAAGGATTTGAAACAAAGGGTTATTCAGAGGATGTTGACGTGGCCATACGGCTTATAAAAGCAGGCTATAAGGTTGAGTGCGCTGAGAAAAGCATATCAGAAACCAATATGCCGGTTGACGTTAGAGGTTTTATAAGGCAAAGAACCCGCTTCTCTAAGGGATGGATTAACATATTGAAAAGGCATCTGAAATTAAACCACACCTTCATGCAGATATACACTCTCCCACTCGCGCTTTTCTGGTATTTCCAAGCAATTATCATGGGAGCAATAACAATATACAACCTTACCAGCGGCTACATCACCTATTTCGTGTCAAAAGGGGTCTGGCTCAGCCTCGGAGTTGCCTATTTCTTTTTTGAATGGTTCTCAATAGTAGGCATAATCCACTGGTTTATCAGGGTAATAAATGGCACTATTCCGTTAACCATAGCCACTACAATTGGGCTCAGCGCCAGCCTCCTGGTCTATCCACTATACTTTCTGGCAATAGTGAAGTATGATAAAAAAATTAATTTCCGGCACCTCATCGCCATCTTCTTCATGTTCCCGTTCTGGTTCATACTGATGATGTTTTACATCATTAATGTGAAAGAAGTGTTTATCAAGCATCAGAGGAATATCTGGGATAAATAAGGTCAGCAGTGACAAATAAGGTCAAAATATTTAAATATCCGAGAGAGCCACAAACAAGCATGAAACTAAAAAAAGCCATTGCAAAGGGATTCGGAATCTTATCCGACCCTAGCCAGGAGTTCGAAGAGATAAATAAAAGAACCTTTGAGGAAGTGCTTGAGGATTACATCAAGCTGCTCCTCTTTTCAGGGTTGCTTGCAGGCATTGTTACCTTTATCTACATCCTAATCCGCGCTGCTTACCTAAACCTGTTCAAAGGGATGGCCATTGATTATTGGAGGTTAATAAATTACTCAGCAGGCACTTCAGGCAGCATATTCTTCTTTTACCTGTTTGCAGGCACTTTCCTTTTCTTCATATTAAGCATTTTAATCAAGGCATTTGTCAAAGGAGTGAAGTATACCCGGTTCGTTGCGTTGATGTTTTACTCCTTGACTCCTGTTTTGTTCTTTGGATGGCTTTCAGCAAGAATTATTCCCCCTCTATTCATATGGTCGGCTTTCCTCTTGGCCGCAGGAGTGAAAAAGGAGAATGAGAGAGCGAATGAAAAGGAAGCCACAAAGGAAGTTCTGAGAAAAAAGAGAAAGAAAGCTTAGAAGAAAAATAAGCTTAGTCAAGCTAGTTAAGTCAACCCAGGCTCTGTTTGCAAAGGCATGGGCTTATATTCCCATAGTTCAATATCATCTTTCTGGTATCTCTTTACAAAGCTCTCGCTGTTCTTAACCAGGAACCATAATCCTTTCTCGTTATTCTCCCAGAGCTCTTCCTTCATTGCAGGCGTTATTAATATGTATCTTATTCCGGATTGGTTCAGGAAAGGCTCAGCATCCTTTATTCTAACAGATTCGAATAAGGTATTAGCAACCCTTTGTTTCTCCTTATAGTCTTTGAAAAGAAAAGAGTTATCATCAAGCCAGGCTTCTTTGCCAGCATAAAATTCTATTAAAAAGCCACTGGGCTCATCAGCAAGCGTCCTTCCTTGCTCTAAATCTTTAAATGAGATGAGTGCCTCAGCAAGCGATGAGTCTGGCTGGGCTGAAACCAGGAGGTTCATCTGATTTGCAGCTGAAAATGCAAGGCTGCAAAGAACCAGAAGCAATGTTCCTGTCCTGATAATTCCGAGCTCCCATTTTCTTTTGTAAAGAAAATTTATAGCAACAGCGCAATAATAAGCTATGATAAAGCTAGTGAAGGCTCTTGCTAGGGTATTGAAGAAGGAGAGTGCAAAAAGGGCAAGCACTCCCAAGTGCAGAAATCTTTTATTGTCAGCTCTTACCCAAACAACGATAAAGCCAATCAGGAATATTAGCAGTAGGAATATGTCAAAGCCAAGTTGAGCTCCAAGCAATGATAGCGTGTCTTTGAAGTTAAATGCATGAAAACCGAGGACTCTTGGGAGTTGGCGGAAGGATAGCGAAACGAAAACAACAAGGGTGATGGAAGCAATGGCCGAGAGTATAAGCACTCTAAGGTTCTTCTTAAGGACAAGGTAAAAAACAAGCAGAATCAGGATAGTTAATGCAAATCCAGTAACACTGGTTAGGGCCAGGATTAAGGAGCAAATAATGCCTGTTATCTGAAGGAATACTCTTTTAGAGTTCAGAAGAACTATGACTAGCAATGAGAGGAAGAGGGTGAAGCCTGTAAGGTAAAGTCCTGTGAAGAGCACAAGGTATGCTGGGGTGAATGATAAAATCAGCAAGGAAGAAGAGGCTGCGCCAAGCTTAACGCCAATAAAGGAGAGTAATTGAAAGAAAAGCAAAGCCGAGGCAACTCCCAAAACCAAGGGGAGAAAAAGCAATGCTTTTTCTGAATTGAATATCAAGAGAAGTGCAGTTATTAAGTGGCGGTATGGGTTGGGGTAATGTTCTGTTCCTTCAAGAGAGTCTTCTGAAAGGAAAGCAGAATTTTTTAATGATTCGGCAATGCGCAGGTTATAATAGGATTCTCCCCGAGGGAAAACCGGTTTGTCTTTGACTAGTCTCAGAATCATTATCAATGATAAGAAAAGAATGATAATTGAAATGGCTATCAGCAAGTTTCCTGACTTGCGCCCCACCCTCCTGCTTTCATTCTTCTGTCCGAAATTGGTTTTGTTTTGCATCTTGCTGCTCTTAATTTTTTTTGTTTGCTTTGCTTTTATCTTTCTTTGCTCTTCTTTTCTCCAGTTTCTTACCTCAGATTTCACAACCCAGGAAATGATAAACGTAAGTATCCTTGTCATAAACCACTTTAAAGCACTCTTTGTCAGCATAGTAAAGCCTGCTAACATTATACTCCTTCATGCTCTTGGTGGATAAGAAGATATAATCAATATTGTACTTGTTTATCAGGCGAACTGCCTCTGACTTTAATCTTAAAGTGAACAGCTTATTGATGTCTTCATACCTGGAGTTAATTTCCTCTATAAAAAGGAAGTTTGAGTCAGCAACATTTTTCCTCTCAGCCAGGTAGTTTATTAGGAATCCTTCCTCAACCCTGCCAAGGACAACATCGTTCGCATCTGTGTTGTTGCGCATCCACTTAAGGGCTGCTAAGTCCGCCTCCGGCGGAACTTCTGATTTAGGGGTGCTGATAAATGAAGGGGCGGTTGTTAAAACAAAAAGGAGGATTATCAAACCAATAAATATGCTTGCAAAGCCAGGAGCCTTGGTCTTGGTTAATCTTACAATAAAGGTTTTTATTGAAGAAGCAGACAGGATGATGAGGTTCAAGCTTAGCAATAATAGCCCTGCGCGAAACGGGATTAGCTTGAGCCAGAGCATGATAAATGAGACCAGGGCAAAACATGTGTATAGCATGGCTGCGCGGTTCTTAGTTTTGAAAGAGGCGTTATAAATAGCATACACCCCTAAAAGCAAAGGAAGCACTCCGACAGCGTATATCACTCCGAAAAAGCTTATTTCTGTGAAATAAGAGGATAATAGAGGTGCGGGTATGTTCTGCCAGATGAAGCTTATGCCGTGGAGAAAAAATGCCTTTTTGTACAGCAAAATATTGAACCAGAGTGCAAGGAAGAACAGGAAAAGAGCTGTTTCAGCCTCTCGGCTGCTTACCTTTTGTTTTTCAAGGATAAGGATGACGAAGTATACGAAAAATGCAATGAGAAGAAGAAATACCAGGGTATGTGTGAGAAGAAGGAGGATGGTTAATATTATGCTTAGGAGAGTGAAGCCTTTTTCTTCTATACGAAGGAAGGTGTAGCTTAAAAGAAAAATGAGCAGGAGCCCTAACGAGTAAACCGAGACCTGATTGACGGTTGTTAAAATGATTGGGACAAAGCCTGCAAATAAGGCTGAGATTAAGGCTGCTGTTTTGTTCTTGGTAACGTGCTTGGCTATGAGGAATATTACTATAACGAGTGCTGCAAAGAAAAGGCTTGGCAGAATCTTGGCTGCTAGCTCTAATGGGATGATAAAGCTGAAGCCAGCAAGCACATAATAAAATAATGGTAGTGTCAGAAAGGTTCTTCCAGAGTAGCTAAGTGGATCGTCCAGTATGGGGAAACCTGTCTCTCTTATATGCTCTGCTTGTCTAAGGGTATAATAGGCATCATAATCAAAAGCCTGGGCTTGGAACACAAAGAAAAGCCTGACTCCTAGTGTTATTAGGAAGAGCAGTGCTAGTAGCAGGTGTTCTTTTGTTATTTTCATGTCTTAACCCTTTTTTGACTTTTTGAACTGTTCCAGACAAACTCAAAATAGCTTCTAAAGCTCTGGCTCAGAGCAGGCTCTGTTATCAAGATGGCTTTGGGGTTTTCTTCCCAGATAATAATCGAGATTTTGTCACCATAAATATTGGTTGATACAGGCGCCCGGCTGCCTTTTTTTATGAACCTTATCTCTGCCAGGGGGATCTTTTTTAGGTATTCTTCTTTTTTGGCAGTTTCATCAAATATCATTTTTACCTTTATGTTTTTTTCTGCTCTCTCCTTATCAAAGTGCATAAAGTAATACTTCACAATCTCATTCACATTAACAGCATCGCCAAAGATAAGCACTTCTTTCCCTTCTTTTATC